>JAQVNO010000064.1 GCA_028703095.1 Bacteroidales bacterium | reverse complement strand
CTATACAGCGATAGTTATGCTTATTATAATGAGGGGTATAAGGCTATTTTTGCCTATGAATACTATGACGACCCTAATTACCATTCTGTAACCGATGTCTACGAAAATTTAAATTACGCGTACTTAGAAGAAGTCGCGAAATTAAATATTTCGCTTTTGTATCATTATGCTATCGACAATGTCTTCCAATTCGACACAACCCTATCTGTTTTAGATTGGGCACAAAGCTTTTCTGATATTTCATTGTTTCCCAATCCAACTCAAAATACATCCCTTTTAAAATTTTATTTACCTCGTGACGAAGATATTGGCATAATCATTTCAGATGTAAGCGGAAAAATTGTACTACAATATCCTTTTCAAAGATTTACTTTCGGCACACATCAAGTATTAATTGAGTCTAACCATTTAACATCAGGTCTCTATTTTTGCACATTGCAAACTCTTCATGGGAGAAAAACCATAAAATGGATTGTTGATACATCTTATTAATATTTTCTTATTGCTATCATAAAACATATAAAACTACGTTATTTGAATTACAATTTTTACTATTAATTTTAAAATTAAACATTCATGTCGGATAAAACAGCATCAGCTTCTTCAAGTTTCAATATACTTTTACTTTTAGTAAGATATTGGAAGACTTTACTAATCATAGGCATCGTATCGGCAATTGTTTCTTTTACATTATCGACACCTTTTTTTATCAAGCCGAAATATAAATCATCGGTAATCATGTTTTCAACATCCAGTAATGCAGTATCCCAATTGATACTTGCAGAAGGTAATTACAATGAGTTTCTGGATATTACTCAATTTGGTGATGATGCACATATAGAACAAATGATTCAAATACTAAATTCGCGCGAAATAAAAGATCATATCATTGAAAAATTTAATTTGATTCAACATTACGATATTGATACTACAAAAAAATATTGGAAAGCAAAGTTATATAAATATGTAAAAAACAATGTGCAATTCAGTCGCACCGATAATCTCGCAGTTGAAATCACGGTAGAAGATACTGATCCTTTGCTTGCTTCTCAAATGGCTAATGAAATTGCCGACTTTTATGATATTTTAAAACGACAAATCGTTCAACAACGTTCGATAGAAGCTTTCAATATTTTACAAGAAGAAATGAAACTCACAGATCAACACATCATGGAATTAACCGACTCTCTATCGAGAATAATGAGTCATGGAGTATATGATTATGAATCTCAATCAGAGCGACTCACACAGCAATATGCCATTGAATTGGTAAAAGGTAATACAGCCGGCGTTAAACGTATTAAAGATGAATTGATAATATTAGAACAATATGGACCTTTGTATGTATCGGTAAGAGATAGATTATTTTATTTAAAAGAAGCGCAAAAGCTATTTCAAGAAAAATATCAAAATGCACGTGTAGATGCATCCTATACCTTACCTCAAAAATTTGTAGTTGAAAAGGCTGTCCCTGCCGACAAAAAATCATATCCTAAAAAATTAATGATAAGTTTCGTAACCACGCTTTGCGTCCTGTTATTTACCGTATTTTTACTTATTTTTAAAGAGAAAATCAAATATGGGTTCCATGAAATAAGTCAAGAATTGAAACACAAAAAATAACCATTTGTACCACATCCATGTTCCAGCAAAGGATACATAAAATTGTTGAATTTCTAAAAAAAGAAAAGGCTCACATACTTATAATCAGCGCCAGCTTACTTTTCTTACTCCTTTGTGCTGTATTTATCAAACATCAAAAAATTTGGTTTCCCTATACGGTTTTTGCTCTTTTTGCTTTGTATCTGCTTTTTTTTAAAATGAATACATTGCTTTATATCATTGCGTTTCTCACTCCTCTTTCAATTGACCTGAAAGAATTCATACCCGAAATAAATTTCGGATTGTCATTCCCAAGTGAAGCATTGATGATAGGATTGATGCTCTTGTTTTTAGCTCGTGTGCTATATGAAAATCATTATAATCTGGCAATCACTAAACATGCTATTTCCTTATCAATACTTTTTTATTTGATATGGATTTTTATCACTTCGGTTACAAGTACTATCCCGTGGGTGTCATTTAAGTTTTTATTGATAAAATTGTGCTTCATTCTCCCATTTTATTTTTTTCTAAGCCAATTAGTAGAAAAAAACACCAAAAGCAGCATTAGCTTTTTTTTAAGTTATGCGTTGGGTTTAGCTGTAGTTGTTTGCATTACTACCATTAAACATATCCAATTAGGAGATGTTGAGAAAGTGAGTCATTGGGTGATGAGCCCTTATTATAATGACCATACTGCTTACGGCGCTGTACTTGCCTTCTTTATTTTTATTCTTGGAGGAATGTTGATTATTCCCGGAATTAGCAGAACACAAAAATTTATAACTTTTATCTTATTTTTAATTGTAAGTATTGGTTTATATCTTTCCTTCAGCAGAGCTGCTTGGCTGAGTGTCATCTTGGCTCTTTGCGTGCTTTTATTATTAACATTAAAAATAAAAATGAAAAGTATACTCCTATTTTTAGGAGCACTGCTACTCATCTTTTTTACTTTTCAGTCAGCCATATTACATCAGATGAATAAAAACGAACAAGAATCTTCGAATAATTTTTTCGAACACTTTCAATCTATCACCAATATATCGTCTGACGCATCGAATATTGAACGTATCAATAGGTGGACTTCTGCCCTGCGTATGTTTGAAGAGAAACCCGTTTTCGGCTACGGACCGGGCACCTATCAATTCAACTATGCCCCTTTTCAACGTTCTAAGTTTAGAACCATTATTACCACAAATTCCGGTGATGGCGGCAACGCACACAGCGAATATTTAGGTCCTCTTTCCGAATCAGGAATCTTAGGTATGTTGAGTGTGCTGATACTGGTTTGTATTTGTATATGGAAAGGGATCTTTATATACCATCATGAAACAGACAAAACAATTCGAATTATTGCTATTATGTGTACTTTAGCACTGATAACTTATTTTACTCACGGCTTTTTAAACAACTTCCTTGACACAGACAAATTAGCAGTTCCTGTTTTTGGAGCTATGGGTGTTATCGCCGCACTTGACATATATCGAAAAAAAATAAAAATTACCCATACAGAAAAATATGATGAAAAATAAAACATATACCTTCCTCCTATGCTTTATCTTTGCTTGTCTTTTTATTTCTTGCAAAAAAAACGGATTCACAGTAAAGGGCGATTTTTCCAATAACACACACACTTATTGCGTATTGGATGAAATACAACCCTATGACGTCATTCCAATTGATACTATTTTATTAATAAACAACAAATTTAATCATTTTGTGCCTTGTACAGAGAAAAGTTTTTATCGCATTCGCTTTACAAAAGAAAACAACATCTCTTTTATTGCCGGCGACAAGGATGTTATTTCCATCACTGCTGATTTAAATGACACTAAAAAAACACAAAACATTTCCGGTAATGAAGAATCTGTTTTATTTCTTGAAGTAAACAAAAAAATACATGAAATGTATCTAATTACTGATTCTTTATCGAAAATATTTGTTGAGTACAAAGGCACTGATCAGTTTGACAGCATTTGCAATCATTTAGATTCCTGTTATTATCAAAATTTTGAATATTATCAAAATTATTTAAAAGATTTCATCATTCAACATCCCAACAAATTAGCAAGCATTTCTGCTTTTTATCAAAAAATTGGGCATCGTCCCTTTTTCTCTGTTACGGAAAATCGCGAATTGATAGAAAAAATGGTAAAAGAATTATCCATCTCTTACCCAAATAATCAACACGTAAAAGCATTAAAAGAAAAATTAAGCGATGAATAAAAAAGCACGTTATTCGTATATCATTGAATATTTCAGCAAAAATCATCCGGATGCAAGCAGCGAATTACACTATAAAAATCCTTACGAGTTACTGATTGCTGTAATATTATCTGCACAATGTACTGACAAACGTGTAAACATAACTACACCCCGTTTATTTCAACACTATCCGGATGCGGAGAAACTAGCAAAAGCTTCCATAGAAGAAGTTTTTGAAATTATTAAAAGCATTTCTTATCCTAACAATAAATCAAAGTATTTAGTTGAAATGGCGAATAAATTATTGACCGATTTCAACGGAATCGTTCCCGACAACATTGAGGATCTACAGACTTTACCGGGTGTAGGCAGAAAAACTGCCAATGTTGTAGCATCGGTTGTTTTCAATAAACCTACGATGCCCGTAGATACACATGTTTTTAGAGTTGCTGCCCGTATAGGATTAACTAAAAATGCTAAAAACCCTCTACAAACAGAGAAACAACTTGTCGCACATATACCGGAACCTTTAATAGCTAAAGCTCACCATTGGTTAATCTTACATGGACGTTATATCTGTGTTGCACGTAAGCCAAAATGTGAAAAGTGTGGGTTACAACAAGCATGTAATTATTACGAAAAAAATCATAAATTATAAATCCAGACTTATGAAGCCTAAAATTTTGGTTATTTATACCGGTGGCACTATCGGAATGATAAAAAACACAGAAACAGATGCTCTAGAACCTTTTAAATTCGAAGATATCTATACCCATCTACCGATGTTAACTCTGATTGATGCAAAAGTGGATTTCAAAGAATTTGATTCTCTTATTGATTCCTCAAACACAAATCCAAAATTTTGGATTTCTTTGGCAACAGAAATTTACAACAACTATTGCAATTATGATGGCTTTGTAATTTTACATGGCACCGACACCATGTCTTATACTGCCTCTGCCTTGTGTTTTCTCTTGGAAAATTTAAACAAACCTGTTATATTAACCGGCTCCCAACTACCATTGGGAGTAATGCGCACCGATGGAAGAGAAAACATCTTAAACTCTATTGAAATTGCTTCCGATTACAAAGACAATAAACCTATGGTTCCTGAAGTATGCATTTATTTTGAAAATTCTTTGTATCGCGGTAATCGTACATATAAAGACAATGCCGAACATTTCAATGCATTTATTTCTTCCAATTATCCGAAACTAGCAGAAGTGGGAGTAAAAATTAAATACAATCACCATTATATTCATAAAGTAAATAACAAAACATTAATATTACACACCCAAATGGATGATAACATCGCCATATTAAAATTATATCCAGGCATAAGCCTGAAATCCATACAATCATTATTCAACACCCCTGACATAAGAGCTGTGATCATGGAAACATTCGGTTCCGGGAATGCTCCTACCTATACAGCATTCCTTTCATTACTGAAATGTTACATTGACAACGGATTGATTATTGTAAATGTAACACAATGCAAAGGAGGTGGCTCGGTAGACATTGGAAAATACGGCACTAGTATTGAATTGGGGAATATCGGTGTAATAAGCGGACACGACATAACAACCGAAGCTGCAGTTTCTAAACTTATGTATTTACTTGGGCAAGGGCTTACTAACGATGAAGTAAAATATTGGATGCAAAAACCTTTACGAGGCGAAATTACCACACAATAATCCGAGGTCAGTATATATATATCAAACTAATGCTGTCAATTAAATAAAAATAGTTAAATGTTTTTATTTTTACAATAATAACAAAAGGAAGTCGTTTTTTAAATAGTTAATTAATCGTTATTGCTTATGTCAACTAATTTTACACTTTTCAATAAAAAAGAATCGACCATTAAAGAAAAAGGATGCCCTTGTAGAAAAACTATAATCAGCATCATTAATTATTCCAAATCTATTGAGATAAAAAAAACATCCCGGTTTGGTCAAATGCTTTTTATAAATAATTAATCTCCAATTAAAATTAATTATCTATTTCCAACAAAACAGGACAATGGTCGGAATGTTTAGCATTCGGAAGAATGACTGAACGTTTTAATTTGTTTTCCAAAGACAAAGAAACCATATTATAATCAATACGCCAACCTAGATTCTTTTCTCTTGCATGGGCTCTATAACTCCACCACGTATACTGATGTGGCTCCATATTAAAATAGCGAAAAGTATCAATAAAACCACTTTTAATAAAACCATCAATCCAGTCTCTTTCTTCCGGTAAAAAACCTGAAGAAGTAGCATTACGAATAGGGTCGTGAATATCAATGGGTTTATGGCAAATATTATAATCCCCTGAAATTATCAAGTATGGTCTCGTTTTCAATAATTCATGTACATATAATTGAAAATCATCAAGCCATTTCATTTTAAATGCTTGACGTTCATCGCCACTACTTCCCGAAGGATGATATACGCTTATTACGGATAAGTCGCCATAATCCGCACGAAGAAATCTACCTTCGTTATCATAAGCCGGAATCCCCATACCATAGAAAACATTATCGGGTTTTCGTTTGGTTAAAATAGCTACACCACTATACCCTTTTTTTTGTGCAGAAAAAGTATATAACACATATCCTAATTGCTGAAAGTCTAAAATAGGAATTTGATCCGATTGTGCCTTTGTTTCCTGAATACAAACTATATCAGGATTTACACTTTCTAACCACTCTAAAAAGCCCTTAGCAATGGCTGCACGTATACCATTTACATTGTATGTAATAATATTCATATCTATAATTTAAAAGGAGTTAACAATGTTTTTGTCAACTCCTAAATTTTAATTTCTTTCCGTCTACTTTGCCATTAAAGCAGCCAATGCGATGGAATAGTTTTTCGATTTTGCCGAATCACCTCTTGAAGTAAGTATGCACGGAACTTTAGCTCCACAAACCATAGCGGCTAATTCCCCACCGGCTAATTTAGTACAAGCTTTATAAAAAATATTACCCGATTCAATATTCGGAAACACCAAACAGTCGGCATCGCCTGCCACATCGCTTGCTAACTTTTTAATTTCTGCACTTTCTTTATCAATAGCCACATCCAAACCGAAAGGACCATCTATGAAAGCGCCTTTAATTTGACCTCTATCAGCCATTTTAGCAATTATTGCAGCATCCACACAAGCAGGCATTCCTGCCAACATTTGCTCCGTAGCTGCTAATAAAGCTAATTTCGGCTTTTGAATTTCCAGAGCCTGAGCTATTTTTATTAAGTAATTTGTAATAGCAATTTTTTGATTTAAATCCGGCGCAGGAATAACAGCTACATCTCCACAAACAATTAATTTATGATAAGTTGGTGTTTCAATAACCGTTGCATGCGACAATACCGCCTTAGGTCCCGACATCAATCCATATTCTTTATTAAGAATGGCTCGCATGTATTTATCGGTGCTAAGCAATCCTTTCATTAAAATATCACCTTTCCCTTTATTAATTAATTGTACCGCTTTTGAGGCTGCATTCATTTCATCCGTTTCATGTTCAATCTTTAACTTAGTAACATCAATATGTAACTGATGACATACTTCTTTAATAATTGTTTCATCGCCCACTAAAGTGGCATCAACTATATTTTCCTCTATTGCATGATAGATCGCTTCAATTGTATGCGCATCATTGGCATTAGCGGCCACTAAACGTTTTTTAGGTTTGGTTTTTACCAACTCAACCATTTGGTCTAACTTTGTTATACTCATCTTTAATACTTGTTTTTTTGTTAAATTTTTTTAATAGATTCAGATTGCAAAAATACAAAATTATCATTCATATAATTGGAAATATATGAACTTTTGTTGTAAAAAGAAAAATGCAGTTTACCTTTTACTATTAAAAAAATCACGTATTATCAAAGCACACTCATCCTCCAAAACTCCGCCTCTGATTTTTGTTGAGGGATGATATAATTGCATTTTATTAATATGTGCATATTTTTGATCGTATGCTCCGAAAACGATATTCGATATTTGCGTCCAATAGGCAGCACCGGCACACATGGAGCAAGGTTCTAAAGTAACATACAACGTGCAATCTTTTAAATATTTACTTCTCAAATAAAACGAAGCCGCCGTAAATGCTTGCATCTCTGCATGTGCACTGGCATCACATAAACTTTCTGTTAAATTATATGCTCTTGCTATAATGGTATGATTACAAACAATAATAGCTCCGATAGGAATTTCATTTTTTTCTAATGCTTTCTCTGCCTCTTGCAATGCTATACGCATGTATTGAACATCTACTTCCAACATATTAATGTATTTATTTTATAATAACGTTTTAATAAAAAAAGACGTATATAAAAACTTCAACTTTTAACACATCCATATAATTCACTCATTAACTAATCGATATTTTTTTATCAATACAAAACTTCACATAATATTAATGTATATTTTTGCATTATAATTAATCAAAATTATTAATCATTAAAAAAATTATTTATATGAAAAAATTTATATTATTGCCTTTTTTAGCTGTCGGTTTTTTAATCGCAAATTCACAAGAAATTACAGATATCGGGTATAATAATTCGGGAACACCCGTAAATCTAAATGGGATGACTTTTAATAACGTCCCTCAAAACACTCAAATAAGCTTTCCAATAATAATCTATTTCAAAAATACCGGAGCAGATTTAAATTCCGGAGACAGTTTATACTTAGACATGCAATTTAATGAGAATGCATTGGGAATATTGAAAATATTTTTTGATAAAACGTTTGCTACTAATGCAGAAACATACATAGGCATAAATTTTAACATTCAAACTTCTGCATTCAAAGAAACAAACACTATATGTTGCAGTTGTATTCAAGCAATTCGCTCCGGAGTAGAAGAAACCTTAGCCGGGACACAAAAGTGTGTTACATTTACAGTTTTATTTGCAAATAGCATAACAGAAATTGCTGATAATAAGATAAAAACATATCCTAACCCTGTAAAAGAGAATCTTTACATTGAAAACGCAGAAAATTCAAACATATACGTATACAATACATTAGGAAAACTATTGAAAAAAGTTCAACATGTATCTAAAACTACTGAAATTAACGTTTCTGATTTAAGCAACGGCATGTATGTTATTAAAATCCAAAACGGAACTGCAATTCAAACGAAAAAAATTCAAATTTTGAAATAAATAATTAAAAAAATAAGACATTAAGCTGGTGTGTGAAATACCTCCTTTTTAATTAAACAACTATGAATATTAATAACATAAACAGTTATATTGAAAATATAAAAACAAATACATTGACTGATATAAATGAAAAATCAGCATTAGAACTTGCGTTACAATGCTTGGATTTGACTTCTTTAAATGCTACTGATACCGAAAAAGACATCATTGATTTATGTGAAAAGGCAAAAGTATTACATCCGCTACCTGCGACAGTTTGTGTATATTCTCCTTTTTGTAAGTTAGCAAAGAAAGAATTAAAAAATACATCTGTAAAAATTGCTTGTGTTGCGGGAGGATTCCCATCAGGACAACTACCGATTATATTAAAAATTCAAGAAGTAAACTATGCAATATCCGAAGGAGCAGATGAAATTGACATGGTCATATCTATAGGAAAATTTCTGGAAGGAAAATACACAGATGTTTATGATGAAATAGCAGCTATAAAATCGGCATGTAAAGATATTATTTTAAAAGTTATTTTAGAAACCGGAGAATTAGTAAGCTTAGAAAATACACATAAAGCCTCCGAAATAGCCATAAATGCAGGAGCTGATTTTATCAAAACATCCACCGGAAAAACCACCATCAATGCTACTCCGGAAAGCTTTACCACTATGCTTTTAGCAATAAAAAATCATTATAAGAATACCGGTAAAAAAGTTGGAATAAAACCGGCAGGAGGGATCAAGGAAGTCAAAGATGTCTTATTATACATAAGTATTTTGCGCCAAACACTTGGGGAAAACTGGATGAACAAAAAATTTTTCCGAATAGGTGCCAGCAGTGTAGCAGACCGCATTATCGAACGACTACATATCCTGTAACATAGCTTCAATTAGATTGTCAGCACCTTCAGCTATATCAGAAATATTTGCATCTAACATATAACAAGGAGTTGTAAATATTTTATTTTTTCTATCTGAAACAACATCCGTTTGAATGGCATTTATATGATTGGCTCCCATTTTAATAATATCATCAGCCGTAGCCTGATCTTGACCTATGGTTACGGTAATATTTCCTAAAATTTTTGCAATTAAAACCGGTGAAATACAAAGTGCCCCAATGGGCTTTCCTGCGGCATGTGTATCTTTTATGATTTTCTCAATGTGAGGTAACACCTTGGCATGAACTCCGTCCAATGCATATGAAAATAGATTTTTAGCAACACCATATCCTCCCGGAAATACTACAGCATCAAAATTTTTAACTGAAAACTTATTAATATCTTTAATGTTTCCGCGAGCAATCCGTGCCGCTTCAATCATTACATTTCTTTTTTCAGTCATTTCTTTTTTTGTTATATGATTTATAACATGATACTGCTCAATATCAGGAGCAAACATTTCATACACAAAGCCTCTCTTATCTATCGCTAACATAGTCATTAAGGTTTCATGTATTTCGGCACCATCAAGATTACCGCATCCACTTATAATAATTGCAAATTTTTTCATACTTTTTTAAATTACTTCTATTTCTTTCTTTTCATTGGAATCTTGCTTCAAAACAAAATCTACGAACAAAAAACAATTAGAGTCAGCATCAATATCCATATTACTCCATATCTCTAATTTTAACATGCAAAAATACAAAAATTTTCATTCATTTTAACTGTTCTAATAAAATAATTTGATACTTTTGCATTACATTCTCGAAACCAGATTCTTATAATCTAAACCTTATTCAATGTATGCTAAAGATAATGAGTGGTTTATGCAGCGGTGTCTAAAGCTGGCACAACAGGGGAGAAATTATGTAGCCCCCAACCCAATGGTAGGTTGTGTGATTGTCAATAATGGACGAATTATTGGAGAAGGATATCATGCAAAATATGGAGAAGAACATGCTGAAGTTAAAGCTATACAATCTGTTAGGAATAAAGAATTGCTGAAAAAATCAACTTTGTATGTGAACTTGGAACCTTGCTGTCATTACGGCAAAACACCACCTTGCGTTGAGTTAATTATTCAACATCAAATACCTAAAGTTATCATTGGATCTACAGATGTAAATCCAAAAGTATCAGGCAAAGGAATAAGTTGTCTCAAAGAAAAAGGCATTAAAGTACAAGTCGGTATATTAGAAGAAGCGTGCAAAAATATTAATATTCGTTTTTTTACCTTTCACCAAGAAAAAAGACCTTATATTATTCTGAAATGGGCAGAAACCTTGGATGGATTCATGGATATTAACAGGAATTTAAAAGAAAAAAATAAAAGCTATTGGATAACGAATGAAGCTTTAAAGTTAAAAGTACATCAATGGAGAGCCCAAGAAAGTGCCATTTTCACAGGAGCCAATACTATCATTAATGATAATCCACAACTCAATATACGTTACTGTGCAGGAAATAATCCTATTCGTATAACGTTTTTAAAATCACCAATAGAAACCACATCTTTTTCTTTTTTCGACAATTCACAAAAGACTATAGTATTCAACTCTTTTAAAGAAGAAATCAAAGATAAGACAGAATATATTTTAATAAAAAACGATAACAATATTGAAAAAGAGATACTTGAAAAATTATACAAAAGAAACTGCCAATCAATAATTATTGAAGGAGGAAAAAAAACACTGGAAAGATTTATACAAGCAAAGCTTTGGGATGAAGCACGCATACTGGTTGGTAATAAATTTTTCGTCAGTGGATTAAAAGCCCCCATCCTATCTATTATGCCATATAAAATTGAGCAAATAAATGAAGATAAAGTGGTATATATAAAAAATACTTTAGTCTAAATTTATATATAAGGTATAAAAAAATCTCATACGCATTCCTAAAATACTTTAGGCAAACACATAAAATGAAACAAAAAAAAGCAATAAATCACAAAACACCTATTATTTAGTTATCATTTATAAAGCAAAATACATATATAAATCTAAATAACAGGTTATTGAAAAATATTTACATTTTTTTTCAAAAAACTTCAAATATGTAAGAAAAAGATTGTACTTTTGCAATCCCAAAACTTACGACTTAAATTTTAAGTTAAATTTTTGGGAAAGTTCTTTGAACGAATGGAGATCAGCAGCAAATATCCCGC
>JAQVNO010000179.1 GCA_028703095.1 Bacteroidales bacterium | reverse complement strand
ATAGCAACGATAAAAATATAAGCATAAGAACGTTCTTTATATTTTTTAGGGGTAAATAAGGTCCAACCTACATGTTGATTAATTTTATTTGCTTGTTCAACAATTTGTAATGCATATTTATACTCGTTGACATGTAGCTTTTTAGCGTCTCGAATAATTTTTGCACGGTAATTATCTTTATTATTTTCGTACATTTGATTGTACATCCCTGCTTTTTCATTGATTAAAACCCGTTCCGTAAAACTAATGTGTGAATAGAATTCGGAAATTTCGAATTTTGTCATTTTTTTTAAAGAAACAAAAAGATTTGATATCAATATGTTATTTGTAGCAGCTTCATCCATTTCCTGTTGTAATATTCTGTGGGATTTGATAAATATTTCTTTGAAACGAAGATGAAGATTTTCAGAGATATGGTTGATGTTGTTAAATAAATTATTTAATTGATCTAAAAAAAATGGATTTTTTAAATAACTTTCATGTTGAAGTATTTTTTCTAATTGTGAAGATAAATCAGAAATGTCTAATTCTTCTTTTTTTAACAGATTGAAAAAGGTTTCTGCTTTATTTTTTGCTTGTAGCTTTGAATTTAATCTTTGGGATAAATTGCTTAATTTTTGAATGAGAATAATTCGAAATAAGATATATAGAAAATTAATTTCTGTATATGAAAAATAGTCTTCCTGTTTTTTCTGGTATTCATTAATTTTATTAAAAATATATTTTATATCTATAAGGTAATTAGAGTCTTGCAATATTGAGTGTAATAAAACATACAAACTTCTTTTACGTTTCGATTTGATACTTTTAATTACTTTTGAGCGAAGTTCATCACGAATTGATTTTTCTTGTTCACTAATAATAAAATAATTATCCAATATCCACTCATTGGTACTTCCTACTGTTTTTTTGTTTTTAGTCTCTTCTACTAATATTTTATAATATGTAGTGATTTGTTGAATACTTAAAACAAACTCTTTATATATCATATTCTTCTTGAATAATTTAATTTAATTTTTACCTTTAATAAACACCGGTAGACTGTATTTTGTTTGTTTTTTTAATTCTGCAAATGTACAAAATAAAACAAAAATAAATGAAGGTTTTATGGTTAATATAAAACATATTCTTCAAATTGGATGTCGATAAACATTGTTAACATTGTATATAAATGAAAATCAGCACTAAAATACAATTTATTAAAATAGATTAAAATCTTAACTTTGGGATTTCATCCATATGGCTAAAATATGTACTTTTGCACTAAATAAAAAAAGAGTGAGGGTAAATTTAATTCCCGTTATGGTATAAATAAAGCATTTAATAATGGAAACAACACGTCAACAAAAAGTTGCCCGATTAATACAAAAAGAAATCGCTGAAATATTTCAAACAGAAACACATCTTATTCCGAATCAAAGTTTAATAACAGTTACTCGTGTTAGTGTAACAAAGGATTTATCAATAGCACGTATATTTTTAAGTGTATTTTCCGGCAAAGACAAAAAATTCAGCATGCATTTGGTAGAAGAAAAAAACAAAGAAATACGTTATAAATTAGCACAAAGGGTGAAACATCAATTACGTATCGTACCGGAATTAACTTTTTTTCTCGATGACACCTTGGATTATTTAGAAAATATTGAAAATTTATTGAAAAAGTGAAAACTCCTTTTTTCATAGCATTTCGTTATCTTTTTGCAAAGAAATCGCATACGATTATCAATGTAATTTCTATGGTTTCTTTGGTGAGTGTTATGGTGTCGACAGGAGCCTTATTCATTGTACTTTCTATTTTTAACGGCTTGCAAAATTATGTTTCCTTAAATTTTAATTCTTTCAATCCCGACCTTGCTATAACTCCTAAGCAAGGAAAAACGTTTAGTGTGTCGAAAACTAATTTAGAAAAAATAAAACAGCTTGAAGGTATTCACTATCTTTCAGAAGTCTTATCCGATGTAGCAGTATTTGTATATGAAGACCGTCAATTTATTGCAAAAATAAAAGGAGTGTATCCGGATTATCATCGATTAAAACGTTTGGATACCATAGTTTATACAGGCGAATATTTATTACAAAAGGGGGAGAATTATTTTGCTATTATGGGTTCTGGTGTAGCAAATCGTTTGAAATGTGCAACTTCTCCTTTGATTAATAATTCCTTAACCATACATTATCCCAATAGAAACAAGAAATTAAATTCTGCAAATCCATCGCAGAATATCATGACAGAACGTATAACGCCTTATGGCTTTTTTGCTTCCGGAACCGATTATGACGGATCTTATGTGTTCGTCCCTATTGATTTTGCGCGTAAGTTGATGAATTATACGAATCAGGTAACAGCCATAGAAATTGGAGTAAACGACAATGCTACTATAAAAAACATTAAAGAAAAAATTATTGCAATAATTGGAAATACTTATGAAATAAAAGATGCATATCAACAAGAAAATGATCTTTATAAAGTAATGAAGTCGGAAAAAATGGCCATTTATCTTATTCTTTCTTTTATCCTTTTGGTCGCTTCTTTTAATATTATTGGCATGATTGCTATTTTAGTGTTGGATAAACAAAAAGACATTAATGTATTATACAGTTTAGGAGCAGATAATGCGTTCATTAAGAGTATCTTTATGTTTGAGGGGATGCTTATCAGCTTGTCAGGAGCCATTATTGGTTTGATTATCGGAGGTATTTTTTGTTGGTTGCAAACAAGGTTTCATTTCATCCGTTTTGGGGATGGTTCATATTTGTTAAATTATTATCCGGTTCAAATTTATACAAGAGATATTGTATTTATTTTACTTACTGTTACTATAATTTGCTTCCCTGCAACTTACATTCCGGTAGTAAAAATCTCAGAAAAGTTATTTAAACATTCACGTTTAAGATAATTTTCTTTTACATTCATACATAAGGTAAGACTTTCAAATCAGATTCTTTTTATTGGCAAGTAAAGTCAATAAAAACAGGAAGATGATCAGAATAACCTCCTTGA
>JAQVNO010000063.1:8355-12133 GCA_028703095.1 Bacteroidales bacterium | reverse complement strand
CTTGTAACAAATCAAGCTATTGGAATGCAAATTAGCATTTTACAAGGTTCAACAAGCGGCACTGAAGTGTATATAGAAACACATACTCCTACTTCTAATGCCAATGGATTGGTAAGTCTGGAAATAGGCAACGGTACAATTGTAAGCGGAGATTTTGCAAGCATTGACTGGGCGAACGGACCCTATTTTATTAAAACAGAAACCGACCCGACAGGAGGAACAAACTACACCATTATCGGCACAAACCAACTATTGAGTGTTCCCTATGCTTTGCATGCCAAAACAGCCGAAAGCATCAGTGGAACCCTAAACGAAACCGATCCTGTGTTTACAAATTCCGTGGCGGCAGGCATATTAACAGCTGACACAGCTAACTGGAACAGCAAATTAGGTAATTATACTGAAACCGACCCTATTTTTACTTCTTCAGTAGCGGCAAGCATCACCACAACGGACACTACATATTGGAACCATAAACTTGATAGTTATACTGAGACCGATCCTTTATATTCAACATCGTTAGCTGCAGGCATTACCACTGCCGACACAGCGAAATGGAATCAGGGAGGAACTACCTACACAGCAGGTAGCGGAATTATAATCAGCAACAATGTAATCGGTGCAAAAACATACAATATTGGAGATTCTGCTCATGGCGGAATAGTATTCTGGATTGATGCGACAGGACAACACGGATTAGTTTGTGCCAAAACGAATCAAAGTGAAAGCATTCGATGGTATGCCGGCACTAACGGCAACACACAAGCATTAGGCGATGGACCTTTTGCCGGTAAGTTGAATACTGCTATTATCATTGCTGCACATGTCTCTATTGGTGATGATGATTCTACCTATGCAGCACGCCTATGCAATGAACTGGTGGTTACACAAGGCGGAAAAAACTATGGAGATTGGTACTTGCCTTCTAAAGAAGAAATGTATATGATAGCCCAAAATGCAAGCATTATCAATGCAACTGCAACAAGCTATGGCGGCACGGCTCTAACAAACGGATATTATTGGACATCTCTCGAAACCGGGACAAATACTGCCTGGCTTCAACTGATAGGCTTTGGTATTATGCCAAACTATTCAAAAAATTTACAATATAAAGTAAGGGCTGTAAGAGCTTTCTAAAGAAATATATGCATACTAAAAGGACAATGTAAAAATATGCATTGTCCTTTTTTATTATTTAAATTTTCTGTTTCGATAAATAAGCATCAATGGCATTTGCTGCATTTTTCCCCGCTCCCATGGCAAGAATAACCGTTGCCGCACCACTGACAGCATCCCCTCCGGCAAAAATACCCTCTCTTGTCGTTTGTCCGGTTTCTTCATCGGCTACTATACAATCCCACTTGTTTATTTCCAATCCTTTGGTTGTTTTAGCAATGATAGGATTGGGGGATGTTCCTATAGACATGATAACCATGTCTGTTTCCATTATAAATTCCGAATCGGGAATGACAATAGGTCTTCTTCTTCCTGACGCATCGGGTTCTCCCAATTGCATACGTACACAACGCATGGCTTTCACCCAGCCTTTATCATCCCCTAGTATTTCCACCGGATTGCATAAAAGATGAAATTGAATACCTTCTTCTTTGGCGTGATGTACTTCTTCAACACGGGCAGGTAATTCTTCTTCAGAACGACGATATACAATATACACTTCAGCTCCCAAGCGCAAAGCCGTACGGGCAGCATCCATGGCTACATTTCCTCCCCCTACTACCGCTACTTTCTTACCCACATAATTCGGAGTATCATATTCTTTCTTATAAGCAAACAAGAGATTATTGCGCGTTAAAAATTCATTGGCAGAGACCACACCATTCAAGTTTTCACCGGGTATATTCATAAACATCGGTAAACCGGCGCCGGAACCAATAAAAACAGCTTCAAAGCCTTCTTCTTCTATTAACGTATCAATTGTAATGGTTCTTCCTACCACCACATTTTTTTCAAACGTTGCACCTAATTTACGTACATTATCAATTTCATGTTGGACCACCGTTTCTTTAGGCAAACGAAAAGAAGGTATACCATACACTAAAACTCCACCGTATTCATGCAAAGCTTCGAAAACAGTAACCTCATAACCTTTAAGCAACAATTCTCTGGCACAGGTAATTCCTGCGGGTCCACTACCGATAATAGCTACTTTATGTCCATTTTTCACAGAGGGTTTCTCAAACTCCAAGTCATGATCTCTCGACCAATCCCCGACAAAGCGTTCCAACTTGCCGATGGCTATTGCATCGAATTTTTTACCCATTATACAGACGCCTTCACATTGTGTTTCTTGGGGACACACACGTCCACAAACTGCCGGTAAAGCAGAGTCCTTATCAATAATACGGGCGGCATCGTCAAATTTAGCTTCTGCCACTTTCTTAATAAATCCGGGGATATCTATG
This sequence comes from Bacteroidales bacterium, assembly GCA_028703095.1. Taxonomy (GTDB): domain Bacteria; phylum Bacteroidota; class Bacteroidia; order Bacteroidales; family WCHB1-69; genus UBA5266. Next base: position 9,710 of record JAQVNO010000063.1, on the reverse strand, counting down.
CTAACGGGGCAGCCTTGTACACATAAAGGATTTTTACATTGTATACAACGTTGTGCTTCTAAGATAGCTTCTTCCGCCGTATAACCCAAGCACACCTCTTTGAAATTTGTAATCCTATCCATAGCATCTTGTACGCTGATAGGAATACGATTTTTCTTATCTCGTGTTTCTTCTGCTATTCCTCCGATATGACAGCTGTGCCCTTCATTTTCTTCTTCCTTATCCATTTGTTTTTTACCTTCCACGCTGTTATACATCGCTTGGCGTTTTAAGGCTTCCTCAAAATCGACCTCCCACCCATCAAATTCAGGACCATCGACACAAGTAAATTTCGTTTTGCCCCCTACACTCACACGACAAGCTCCACACATTCCCGTTCCGTCAACCATCATGGAATTAAGACTTACCGTACATTTAATATGATATTCTTTCGCTATATCAACGATAAACTTCATCATTATCAACGGACCAATGGCGATAATTTCATCGTATTGCTTCCCACTTTCAAGCAACTCACGCAACATATCCGTCACCAAACCTTGATGTGTTGAAGAAGTATCGTCGGTAGTAATATATAGATTGGAAATTTCCTTTAATTCTTTTTCAAAAATAAGCAAAGACAGGGTTTTGACTCCCACAATAACATCAACAGTAAGACCCTGTTCATGTAACCACTTTAGCTGAGGATAAATGGGAGCGATACCTACCCCACCGCCTATAAACAAATACTTTTTATTCTGTAATTCTTGCGGTGACAGATGGAGAAATTCGGAAGGCTTGCCCAAGGGTCCTACCACATCCGAAAAGGAATCTCCTATTTCATAGGAAGCCATTTCTTGTGTTGACTTACCGATTGCTTTAAAGACAATCGTTACCAAGCCTTTTGCCGGATTATAATCGGTAATTGTTAAGGGTATACGTTCCGATTTTTCTTTGGTTTTCACTATAAGAAATTGCCCGGGTAAAGCGGACTTTGCCAAACGAGGCACATAAATATCCATTAAATACGTATCTTGTGCTAATAGCTTTTTGTTTTTAATGAGGTACATATTCTAATATTTTTCATATAAAAAAAAGAAGGCTACAAAAAGCAGCCTTCCGAGAGTATATTATTTTGCATAAAATTTCAACATCTGAATCAAGGAAGCTTTGCACACCGGACAAAAGCGATCATACACTATGTCTTTCATGGTGCAACTGATAAATGGTCTGTACAAACCTTTAGAGCAATAACCCGCTCCTTCGTAGACACCCAATTTATTTTTATTGGCATCGCTTACAGGTGTTGGAATCGGTGTATCATCGTCGAGCATCGACATCCATTTGCTTTCAAAATTTACCAAACTGGTAATATT
>JAQVNO010000063.1:0-8255 GCA_028703095.1 Bacteroidales bacterium | reverse complement strand
GGTTCTAATACTATGGTTTTCGGATTAACAAAGATTGATTTTTTGTTCTCAAAATTCGATTTTTGGGTACGAGTATGGAATTCAATGCGTACCGTATTTTTTGGAAAAGGGCATAACACCGTTTCTTTGAACTCTTTGCTTTCTGTTTTTCCAATTTCTGTTGTACGGTATTCCCCAAAAAGGCAAGAAAAGGTACGGCTATATATTAATTGATTGCTGCTTGAATCAAAAACCATAATTTTATGACAACCATAATCATACGTATCGATAAGGTTGGTCATAGAACCTGCCCATATTTCATAGGCTTGAAAATACTTACATGCTATACTGTCTTTATCTTTGTTTCCGGAATGTATATAATTTATACGAAGTGATTTAGGCAAAAAATAAGTATTAAAATTCTGTGCTTCTGCATAAAAAAGCATAAAGAACACCGACATACCCACCAATGTTTTTTTGAACATATTATTTTTTATTTAAATGTTTCTTTAATATTTCAATAATACAATCAGTTGTATGTTCGATATCATTATCCAAACCGATGGATATACGTATTAAGCCTTCACTCATACCCATTCCTTTTTGAATATCTTCGGGTATTTCAGAGGAAGTACTCTTTCCCGAATTACTGAACAATGTTTTAAAATAGCCTAAACTTACTGCCAAATACCCGATACCTTTATTTTGCATTTCCTCCATGATTACACATGCTTTTGCAACGGTTTGCACATCAACAGAAAAGATACCGCCAAAACCGAATTGCTTATTCATCATCGAGTTAAACAATTGATAATCGCGGTGTATGGGTAATCCGTTATAATTTACTTTATAATCCGCTTCTTGCAAGCGTTTTGCTACATACAGGGCATTATAGCTGTGTTGTTTCATACGAATATGTAAAGTATGGAGATTTTTCAAAATACTTGAAGAACGCAAAGGATCTAAAACGGGACCTAACAACATGGCTGTACCGTTGTTAACATCTATCAATGAGTTAATGTAATCGGTAGTACCGCAGATGGCACCGGCAACGCAATCATTTTTACCATTGATAAATTTGGTTAAACTATACACAACAATATCAGCTCCGAGTTGATAGGGAGAAAATATTAAAGGAGTAAAGGTATTATCTACAATTAGTTTAGCGTTGTGTTTATGGGCTATATTTTTTAATTCCGGAATATTTGCCACTTGCAACAAAGGATTTGCTACTGTTTCGGTATAGAGAATTTTTGTATTCGGACGCATGGCTTTAGCAACTGCATCCAAATCGGATATATTAACAAAAGTAACGTCAATATTAAATTTCTTAATATAATTATTTAAAAATGAGAATGTACCTCCATAGATAGTGCTGCTAGAGACAATATGATCCCCGGCATTGACACCTTGTAACAAAGCACAGGTAATGGCTCCCATACCTGATGCTGTTACCCAAGCAGCTTCCGTACCTTCCATTACTGCCAATGCATCGGCTAAATACTTATTGCTCGGATTCCAGTGACGAGAATATAAAAAACAGCCTTCCGATTCTCCTTTAAACGTATCACACATCGTTTGGGCTTCCATAAAAGTATAGGTTGCGCTATCGGTAATGGACGGATTTACATCACCAAATTCCCCAAACTGTTTCAATTGTTGCAATCTTGTTGCCGGATCTAATTTTTTCATATCTAGTATATTTCTATCTTTAAATGCTTTAATAATATATTATTGATTTCATTATTATTTGCAAAGGTAAAATTTTTTTTTGAATTATATCGAACAATAATGATTATTTGTATAAAAAATAAAAATCAATATCCTGCGTTATGGATAGCAGTGAATATATAAGAAAATGTGAATGTTTATGATAAAAAAAACTTTACTCATCCAAATGATACTCCTAAATATTTTAGTGTTAATGGGACAAGTCATTCCCGAAGCGGCTCCTCCATTTGCTCGAATTGTAAATATAGTATTTCTCATTGCGAGTCTCCTGTTTTTTTTATTTTATTTACTTAAGAAAAAATAAAGTATGATTCCTGTGTTAACCATTAAAAAAGAAATGATATGAAACTGAAAATAACTTCTCTCCTACTTTTATGGATTCCGCTCTGTTTACAAGCACAAGAAAATCCCGATAAGCAAAATGCTTTAATCTATTATAACATTGCTCTTTCATCGGATAAAATGGAAAATTACGAACGTGCGATTACCTATTTTGAAAAAGCCTATGCGCTGGACACAAACTATAAAGATGTTTATAGTCGCATTGGTAACGTCTATTGCAAAATGCTGCAATATACCGAAGCGATTCCTTATTTTAAAAAAGACATCCTTCTTAACCCTATTAATACTGATTCATATATGAATTTAGCAAATACGTATTATTATCTTGGTAAATACGAGGAAGCCATCGTCTATTATCAAAAGACCATTGAATTAGATTCCAATCATGTGAAAGCTTATAGAAACATGGGCAATGCATATTATAGCTTGAATAATACTGAAAAATATTTAGATTGCTATAAAAAAGCGGCTCGTTTGGGAGATTTCGAAATTCAATTGTGGCTCCGATCAAACGGAGAATCCTGGTAAAAGATACGTTACATGGAGACATCTGCGAATCATACGCACAATCACAAAACACAAACCTCTCATGGGAGAGCTTTTGCCTTAGCTATTGGTCTTAATATTACCTTTGTTATTGTTGAAATTATCTATGGATTAGTTGCAAATTCATCTTCCTTACTCGCTGATGCGGGTCATAATGCAAGCGATGTATTGGGGCTGGTTTTTGCATGGGCAGCCGCTTGGATGGCAACGATTAAACCAAAAGGCAGATATACTTATGGACTTAGAAAAACAACTATACTCGTTTCCATTCTGAATGCTTTATTCCTTTTTGGTGCCGTTGCTGTTATTGGGTGGAATGCCATTGAAAAGCTCAGAAATCCGGAACCGGTTCTTGGAACACAAATTATGATAGTTGCTGCTGTCGGAGTTGTCATAAATACTTTTACCGCTTTACTATTCATTAAAGGGCAGAAAAATGACTTGAATATCAAAGGAGCTTTTCTTCATATGGCCGCAGATGCAGGGGTATCTCTTGGTGTTGTCGTTGCCGGCTTACTTATAAAACTCACAGGATTGCAATGGATTGACTCTTTAACAAGTTTCGTTATTCTTTTTGTTATTATCTGGGGAACGTGGAAATTATTTTCAGCCTCTATCGACCTTGCACTCGATGCCGTACCCAAACATATTAATGTCCAAAAAGTAAAAGATTTCCTGAATAATAAAACCTGCGTTGAAAGTATTCATGATTTACATATATGGGCATTAAGTACGTCAGAAGTTGCATTGTCAGTACACCTTTATATGCCCCAAGGCACAACGAATACTTTCCTTTCCGAACTTCAAGAAGAAATCGAACATGAATTTGGGATTAAACATATTACCATTCAAATCGAGAATGATAAAATTAATTGCAAAACAATTTGTTAATACAATTTTTCGGTTCTTTATTATCCACCTTCTCTTTTCTCAGGATGTATGTTTTCTCTTTAGGAAGTGTTCGTTTTGAGCTCCACAATGCAAACAATTTCTGCGGTGTACACATAATAACGCCCCGCATTGCGGACACTTCCAGTTTTGAATCATTAATGTAGAAAAAGTTTCAATGCCCGACTTGCGCATGGATTTCAAGTTTTCTATAGGACTTTCACCGTAATTCAAGCTATAGCGTTTTTCCAGATTTTTCATTCTCCTACAGGGAAATTTCGGACATTCATCACAATAGGCGATATTATTTCCTTTTTTTTCCATGCATTGCTTAAAACCACATATCTCACAACGAGGGGGTTTACTTCCTAAAATCGTACAACCGACACATTTATTCTTCTCTCGTTGAAAACCTAAACACAGGTTGCAAACAATACCGCAAGGTGCTATATGTATTTTTTTATCATACATAAGTTTTATAAAATAAATCTATCACGCTTTACCAAAAGTAATACTTTGTTTGCGTGATAGTATCACTGTTTTCGTAAAAATCAATTTTACATGCCCCCGGATAACCAAAACCTTCAAAAGTGATTGAGCAAGAAATTTTACCTGTTGCATGTGAAGTTAGTACTTGATAGTTGGACGATTCATTATAATCTCCAATAATCCACCCTATTTCATCCATATAGAAAAACCAAACGGGTCCCGGTTCGTCAGGAGGAATAACGGAAAGATTGGTCATAACCAATTTTAAATGGGCATCTTTGCCCAATACAGCTCCAATTTCATAATCGTCTGCTTCTACTAAAATGGAAGAGTCATCCAACGCTAAAAAATTATTGCCAAACAAAACATTTTCCGGGTAGCTAATGCTATCTGTTTTGACTAAATCGGTAGTATCATTGTTGTTATTGTTGTTGTCATCATCGGGAATTTCTTCACAAGCGACACACAAAAGCGTGAAAATAAAGATTGTTAGTTTAAAAAGTTTCATGATAATTAGATTTAAAATTTAATGCAAATGTACATAAAATTGATTTATTACACACAGACGGATAAAATATTTCAAAAATTTATAGAGGAAATATAAATAAAAAATTATTTATGTCTGATACTTGTCCGATAAAAATAAAAAAACTTATTTATCTGATAATAATTGTTTTTAAAAAATCTTGATTATTATTTATACCTTTATAGATGAAAAATCCATGATTCTAATTATTTTTTTACTTTTAAAATCGATATCTTTATTTTTTTTATATATTTGCAAAATAAATTGAATAATTATAGTATTTTTATAGCATCTTAAAAAAAAATAGAAAATGGAGACCGGAAACCATTATAAAACGGGGCGAAATCCGAAAAGCCATACGAGTAGGAAAAATTAAAATTAATTTATATGAAAAAATCTTATTTAGTATTAATTGCATGCAGTGTTAGCATGGCGTTATTCACAGCCTGTGGAGGCGGAAGTGGAACAAGCAATGAGTATTTGAGTGATATACCCTCACTCGAAAAAAACTATTACGGTAAAATGCAAGAAAAAGAACAAGCCTTGAAAGAATGTACCGATATGGAAAAAGCGTTTGAACTGGCAAAAGAAAAAGATCTATTGAAAGAAGAATGGGATACGAAAATCAAAGAAAGCTTTACAACTAAACCCTTAACCAAAGCACTGCCTTTCGAAGGATTGGATACAAAAGACTTTACCATCAATGAAATCAAAGTAGAAAGTGCCACCAAAGGACATATGGGCTTGAAATTTTACATCACTATCAACGAAGATATGAAAGATGAATATGGCAATCTTAAAAAAGATGTGATTATCTATTTCAAAGCTTTAGACAAAGACGGAAAAGAAATTGAAGAGTCTACAACAGTAGCTGTAGTTTTCAATCGTGAAGAAATGAAAGCAGGCAAAAATATCGAAGCGTCGGCAACATGGCAATCAAAAGCTATTCAAAATATGGAAAATTTTGCTAAAATTCAGATTATTACTAAAGAAGAATACGACACTAAAAAATAATTAAACATTTGTCCGATAAACCTTCATGCATTAAAACATTCTATGTATGAAGGTTTTTTTTCTATTTTTTTACTACTGATAGAACATCATCACATCTTATCATCACTTAAAATGTTAATTAAAAGCGTTTTGTATATACATGACAGTACGGCAAAGTACCCTTGCGTTGGTAATAATCCTGATGATAGGCTTCGGCGGGATAAAAAGTACTTGCCTTGCTAAGTTTTGTTTTCACATCATAGCCTTTGGATTTTAATATCGCAATAAGCTTTTCGGCTATTTTCTTTTGATTATCGGAGAGATAAAATATTTCAGAGCGATACTGTATTCCCACATCCGGACCCTGGCGATTGAGTTGAGTGGGGTCGTGAATTTCGAAAAATAATGTAGCGAGGGTTTCAAAATCGGTTACTTGGGGATCATATACAATACGTACCGCTTCTGCATGTCCTCCTATATCACTGCACACTTGTTCGTAAGTAGGATTTTCGATACTACCCCCTGTATAGCCGTTTTCAACGGAAATCACCCCTTTTTGACGTTGCATCAGATGTTCAACACCCCAAAAGCAACCACCTGCAAAAATGGCTATTCCTTCTTCTTTTTCAGTAGGTTTAAACACCAGAGAAACAGAATTTACGCAATGGCGTACATTCTTATCGGTAAGACCTTCATTTAAAAACACATGACCGAGATGTCCCCCACAATTGGCACAGACGATTTCGGTACGCCTCCCGTCAGCATCGGGGATGCGTTTCACGGCTCCATTAATTTCATCGTCAAAAGAGGGCCAGCCGCATTGCGAGGAAAATTTATCGGAAGACTGATACAAAGGACTTCCACATTGTTTGCAAACATAGGTACCTGCTTCGAAAAAATCGTTGTATTCTCCACTAAAAGGGGCTTCCGTACCTTTGCCGAGGATGACTCTTTTTTCTTCTTCGGTCAAGGATGTTTTTTGTTCTTGTGCCATATTGCTACAATTAATTAATGTAATGATTGTTAAAAGAAAAATACTTTGTTTGAGGCTTCTTGTTTTTGTTGGTTTTCTATTTACTCCCATGAACGTTTTGTTTTACTTAGAAACTCCTGGGCTTCCTTATCCCCCATTTTAGCTGCCTTTTCAAAGCATTCAAATAATTTTTCATGGTTTCCCAATTCGGCATAAGCAATACCCATGTTTACATAGGCTTTTGAATCGTTTGAATCTATGGCTATTAATTGTTCATAACAAACTATTGCCGATTGGTATTCTTTCAGTTTACTATAGGCCGTACCCAGATTAAAATAGATGATTTTTATCTGTGGATTTAATACTTTCGCTTTCTCATATGCTGCAATGGAAGCACGGGTACTATCCAAAGCCGTATAGGCAATGCCAAGATTGACATAGGATTGATAATTTAATGTATCGATAGCAATGGCTTTTTTACAAATCCTTACTGCCTTATCATAATCTTTTAAGTTATAATATACTCCTGCCATATTGTTATAATCGCCGGAAGTAAACACCGTCGAGGATAAGGAATCGGCTTGCTCGTAATATGTTATAGCCTTCGAAAAGGCTCCTTGCTGCAATACTTCTTCGGCTAATTTGATAAGATTTTTTGCCTTGGCATCATCGATAAGCGATTGTGCATTGGTTTGCAATGAATAAATCAAAAACACAAACAAGATAAGGGGAATTTTCTTCATATTTTTTTGGTTACCCATTTTATGATTATAATTTTAAACAATTTCTTCCAGCATTTTCCATAACAAATGGGTAGGAAACCCCATAATGGTAAAGAAAGAACCATCGATGTGGGTATTGCCTCTACAGCCTATCCATTCCTGTATACCGTAAGCACCGGCTTTATCGTAAGGCATATACGTATCGACATAATACGCAATATCTTCATCGTTTAAATGATCAAAGCTTACCTTGGCTTCATCGTAAGCAGCGAGAGTTTTCGTGTTTGACTTAACACATAATCCGCTTATTACCGAATGAGTCTTTCCCGAAAGTTTTTGCAGCATACGAAACGCATCCATCCTGACAGCCGGTTTACCCATGATTTCACCATCAAGCACCACGATGGTATCCCCACCGATAACAATACAATTTTCGATATGACTATAGCGATGAAAAACACTTTCTGCTTTTTGCATAGCTAAATGTTTCGCCAGTTCATATACCGATACATCAGGAGGTATATCTTCGTTGACATCGCTGTCGCAAATGCCGAACTTAATCCCCAGTTGCGATAATAACTCTTGTCGTCGTGGAGATTGAGAAGCTAAAAAGACCTGATAGTTTTCTAATTTCTGTAATAAAAAAGTTGTTTCCATACGTTTTATGTTACCATTGTACTACTAACGATTTTTATCGCATTCTATTTTAAAAAAACATAAAAAAAGGCAATCTGTTGAGATTGCCTTTCTATCATATAAGAAGATTTTATTTAGCTACGCTTTCGAGCCATCTAACCATTGAGAGCATTACAATCATAGAGAGTGCGCATGCTGCTGCAAATACCATCCAACATGCCCACAGTGGAACAAATGTGTAAAGAATTCCACCTATAAAGAGTATGCTATTACCTATCGCTGTAGCAGCCAACCATGCACCTTGCATCACACCTTGAAGATGTGAGGAGCTACTTTAGAAACAAATGACAATCCTAAAGGCGATATAAATAATTCGGCAACGGTGAGAATAAAATACATTCCTACCATAACCCAAGGAGTGAGTTTCATT
>JAQVNO010000178.1 GCA_028703095.1 Bacteroidales bacterium | reverse complement strand
TGTTAATCCAAACATTTCTTCTTTAGGAAAATTACATGTAATTTTATAAATTTTTAATGTAAATTCATGGCTTTTTTTCCACACTTGTAAATTTCTAAAATCTTGCATAATTGTTTATTTAATTGCTTTTTTTACCATGTGATACTATTTACTAAGAACTTACTGAGAGCTGAGAGCTGAGAGCTTTTTTCACTTTTCACTTTTCTCGGCACTCGGCACTCGCGACTTTAATTCTTAATTGTTTTTTATACATTATATATATATCATTTATTTTTCCCTTTTCCCTTTTCCCTTTTTTCGGCACTATTAATTAAGTTGTTTAGTTTTATTTCCGTGTTGAAGTAATGAGCTCATTTGTGAAATGGCTACATTATTTAATTGAATGATACGTTCGTTTTGAGATAAGCCTTGTCTGATAAGCAAAGCATTTATACTTTCCATATTCGACAATACCACCAATTGTTCCAAAGTAGCATAATCACGAATATTGCCTTTTTGCCCCGGATTTTTGTCTCTCCATTCTTTTGCGGTCATACCAAACAAGGCTACATTTAACACATCTGCTTCATCGGCATATACATAGTTTGCCTGATTATTAGTAAGGACTTTCGGTAATATTTCTTGCTTAATAGCGTCGGTATGAATATGATAATTAATTTTCGAGAGGGTACGTTGCAAGTTCCACTCAAGGGATTTTTGTTTATTTTCATTTTCTTTCAGTCGTTGAAATTCTTTTACAATATATAATTCAAACTCTACTGAAATCCATGCGGCAAATTTAAATGCAATATCTTTATGGGCATAGGTACCGCCATATCTACCCGATTTTGAAATCAATCCTATTGCATTGGTTTTAAATATCCATTTTTGTGGTGACAAAGTAAAAGCATGTAGTCCGGCTTCTTTTTTAAACCCCTCGAATTCGATGGGGTTAAAATTCGGATTGTACAAACTTTCCCATACACCGAGATACTCAACAGTATTACGATTTCGCATCCAATTACTTATTACAGCGGTCGGATCATCTGATTTATATTTTGCAATGTCAGTAATACAGATATACTCTTTTTCTGCACTTGTAATAACAGAAATTTCGGTGCCTTTTACATGTAAAGTTTCTTTTTTGTTCATTCTTATAATATTTATAATTTAAAATTTGTTTTTCGTGCCGTGTGCCGAGAAAAGCTATCAGCTCTCAGAAAAAGGTCGCGAGTCTCGAGTCCCGAGTCGTTTTTTTCGTTCCGAGGAAAATGGCGCAATTGGCGCAATTTTGGCGCAATTTAAAGCACATAATTAGAACCTGCTCCTTTAATTTCCGATGATTTTAAAACACCTTTATCAACCAGTTCTTTTAAATCTCTGGTTGCTGTTCTTCTTGCAACTCCGTACATTGATTGATATTCTTTATTGGTTATTTTTCCTCTTTCCTTAACAAACAAAACAGCATTCATTTGTCTATCGTTTAAACCCAAGGCATAAAGGGTTTCCTTTGAAAAAATATTTTTAAAAAGCGTAATTAATATTCCATTTTGAAATTCTTGAATCTCAGGTTCCGGTAATTGTGCTTCTTTACAAGCCATCATAATTTTTACAATACCTCTACCCCATGCATCAATGTAACCACCTTTAAAACACACATCAGCAATTAATAAATTTCTAGGTTGAGAATTGTGAAATCCTTTTAAATCTTCAATACTTAAACCTTGAGGCAAAGCACCTTCATTCCAGAAAACAATTTTATGATCATATACCCTTATTTGTGTGGGTGCTCCCATATAATTTCTATGTACCAATGCATTTAAAATAATTTCACGCAAAGCAGGTAGAGGATATTCATTTATTTCAATTCTTTTAATACCCTCAAAAGAAACTTTTCTTGTAAGAAATTTATAATGTAATTGATGTAAAATAGATTGCAATAAAACAATTATATTACCTTCTTCATTTTCTTGAAATAAAAGATCGGTATCATCTTTACCAAAGCGACCCATTTTAACAAATGTATTAGGATAGAATTTTGCGGGTTCTTTTGCAAATAAAATGACAGCTGCTCTTTTAAGTTGACCATTTTCTACTAGTCTTAATTTCTCAAATAACTGAACGATGGAATAAGCATTACTTTCCGGTAAACGTCCCGATAATTCTGCTTCTTTCAAAAATAAATCGACAGCATTTTTATCGATATCATCCAATGAAGCTCTATGTTCAATAGCATCGTCCCAGCTTTTACCGTTTTTTTTAAGCAAAAATTCATTTAACGAAGGTCCTGTAAGTTCTTGTTTTGTACTTCCACTTCGGTAGTAATATCTCCCTCTCAATGAAATAGGAACAGAATAGGGAGGTGTTTTTATTTCAATGTATTTCTTGAAATCAATTTCTAATAAATTAATTTCAACAGATATCCCCATCGAATTTCTAATTTTATTTGGAATATCATCCATCAATTTTTTATAATCCTTAATATGAACGATATTGCCATTGTCATCTTTTCCAATATACAGAATTCCTCCAAGAGCATTTGCGAAACCGCAAATCCATTTTAAATATTCATCATGCCAAGCTTGCTTGTATTCAATTTGTTGATTTTCTGACATAATTTTGTTTATTGTAAATCGTAATTTTTAATTTGTTTTTCGTGCCGAGTCCCGAGTCCCGAGTCCCGAGTCCCGAGTCCCGAGAGTTTTTTTCGTGCCGAAAAAATTAGGGTTCGAAACATATAAGCGTTATAATCGACTTGTGACTTTTTTCTTTTTTAATTTTTAATTCTTAATTTTTCTCGGCACTCGGCACTCGGCACACGGCACTCGCGACTTTCTTCACTCTTCACTCTTCACTTTTCACTTTTCACTCTTCTCGTCACTCGCGACTTCTTTTTTAATTTTTAATTATGTAATATCCGCCGGTTTTGGGAGCTCCTTTAAATTCTATGATATTTCTTTTTCGCAATTCCTTAATCCATCTTTCAATGGTTCTTTTTGAGACATTTATTTCTTTTATAAGTTGTGTAGTATTTATCCCCGGTGAAGATTGAATCAGTTTATAAATACTATTTACAC
>JAQVNO010000062.1 GCA_028703095.1 Bacteroidales bacterium | reverse complement strand
GTATTCAGCGGAATCTTTACGATTCATCTGATTGTAAATGCTTGATTTCTCCATATAGCCGGAGGGGTGTTCAGGTTGTAAGGCAATCAAAGCATCGGCAGTGGCTAATGCCTTATCAAAGTCTTTGATAAACGTATAGATTTGTGTTTTCAACTGATAAGCAGAGGTATTGAAAGGCTCTAAGGCTATGGTTTTATCACACATGCTAATAGCAGAATCCAACTCATTGATACGCGCATAACCAATGGCTAAATTGCTGTAGCAGGAAGCTGCTTTATCCGGATTCGTCCGTAAATACATATTAAAATGATAACGAGCCGAATCCATCATCCCCAACATGGCATAGGAGCTGCCCGCATCAAAATGAACGACATGTTCGGAGCTATCCGCATTCACAACAAATACATAATGATTTTTGGCTTTTGCATAATCTCCTTTATTGTAATAGGCTATCGCAATATTATAATTTGCTGTCAAGGAATTTGGATTCAACAACAAAGATTGTTCATAGTATTTTACCGCTGAGTCCAGAAAATTTTCTTTACGATAAAAAGGAGACAATGAATAATAGGCAAATCCCAGCCTTTCGTAGGCATTGGCATGTTTAGGATAAATAATAATACCCTTTTGAATAGCTTGAATTGATTTCCACAGATAAGCTTTGTATAAAAGCGTATTTTTCTCCATTTCAGCCGGTGTAGAAGGCGTTTCATTTTTCGCCTGATATTCTATAGCTTTATCTCTCAATGCTTCTCCCCATAAGAAGTTCAAACGGGCACTATTTTCCGATTTTTTTATATCCGCACCGTATAAGGTGTAATTATTCTCCCACTCGGCAGAACGGCTATAGGTCTTGACGACAAAAAACAACAACATTATTATCAATATACCCATCGAAAAAGTAAATTTCCTGATATCTCCAAATTTTTGCTGTTTATAATCATACTTTGAAAACTCAAACAACAGATAAACAATTGCTATGCAATAAGCCAGGGAAGGCAGAAACAGAAATCTGTCGGCAAAAGAAGCACCTATTAAATACACAAGATTGCTATAAATACTCATGGTAACCACAAAGAAAAAGACAGCAAATGCGACGGGGCTTTTCTTACGTATACCTTTGAAAGCGTATACCAACAATGCAATATAGACCAGTAAGGACAGCATTGTTTGCCAGCTTCCGAAAGTTACAATCGGTAATTGACTGAACGAATAATCACAAACTTGTTGGTAAGGAATTATTAATAGCAATAAATATTTACCTAACAGCATAATAGCGCATGCCCAGCGTGTCATCAAAGGTTCTTCGGCAAAATAATTATTAATGCTTGTAAGTTCAGTGGACGAAAATTCACTCAAAACAGCAAAACGTGCCACCAGATAAATAATAATCGGAACTACAATTGCCACTATACTATTAATGTATTCCTTACGTCCTGCTTTGCGAAAGAAATATACCGTTATCGGTAATGCAAGCAAAAAGGTAATCGCACTCTCTTTGGAAAACATCGCCAGGAGGAAAGAAACAAAAACACCTGTCAGCCAATACATTTTTTTGGTATCGATGTATTGCAGGGTAAACCATATGCTTGACAGCAAAAACAGCAGCAACATGATTTCGTCTCTGCCTTTGATATTCGCTACCACTTCGGTATGCATGGGATGTGCTGCATATAACATTGTAATAATGAAAGGTAAAAGTTTATTTTTATCGACAAACATTTTACGTAAAACCACATACAAGAGTACGCAGGCTAAGGCATACCACAATACATTTAACACATGATATAAGGTAGGATTATCGGGAGACATTTGCCATTCGGTAGCAAACATTAATAAACTCAGGGGACGGTACTGATAGGCTTCGGGTTTGATTTTCACACCGTGCATGGAATGTGTGCTCAGTATATCACCAAAAGCGGCTGTTCCTTGTTTTACATATATATTTTCTTTAAAAACAACACCGTCGTCCAAAGCCCACTGATGCTGAAAAGTATTGGCATATAAGATAAAGGAGAAAAGAAAAATGCTTATATACACCATCCATTCCTTGACAGACACTGTTTGTTGAAAGCTTGCATTCACCTCCGGTGATAAGGGTTTTTCCTGCATCGTTTGTCCTGTCTTCTTAATTTTATAATTGTGTGCCATATGCTATGTTTTGAAAAATAAAATAATGTGCAAAGATACTATAAATTGTTAAAATCATAGTAAGATTCATTAAAAAGAATAGATGAAATAAAAAATACTATCTTTGCAGTCTTTACATAAAAAAATGCGCAAACCCGAATATTAAAAAACGATAATACGTGTGTAAAACAAAAAGCAATACTCCCATCGAAGATAGATTTCAACTATATGCAGGTAAAATCTTCAGGCACCCCCATGCCATTATCAGCGCATACGATAACAAAACTTTTTTGAAAGCTTTCGACGAAATAGAAAAATACAGCCAAACACATTATTTAATCGGATATATTTCTTATGCCGCAAAAGATATTTTCTTAAACAAAGCCATTCAAAGTAAAACTCCCTTATTGTATTTTGAAGTTTTCACACAGTATGCCGAATATCAACCCAAAACCATACATGAAGATATCTTTTTATTTCCTAAGCCACTGATATCCTATACACAATACAAAGAAGCTTTTGAAAAAATCAAACAACACATCGCTTGTGGAAACACGTATGAGGTTAATTACACCTATGCTTGTGATGTTGCATATGCAGGCGACATACTTAGTCTCTACGCAAATCTTTTACCCCTGCAAACTACTCCTTACAATGCACTTATTCAAAACGATTACGAAGAAATTCTTTCATTTTCGCCTGAACTGTTTTTTATAAAAAAAGGAAATCGAATCCTTACCAAACCCATGAAGGGCACCCTGCCACGAAAATCCCTACAATCGGAAGACGAGAAACAAATAGATATTTTGAAAAACGATATCAAAAACAGAGCGGAAAACGTAATGATTGTTGATTTGCTCCGCAATGATTTAAACAAAATTGCTGTTACGGGTAGTGTGAAAGTAACGAAGCTGTTTGAAGTCGAAACACATAAAACGCTGCATCAAATGACTTCGGAGATAGAAGCTGAGCTACCCCCCGGCACTACACATTTTGATATTTTAAATGCTATTTACCCTTGCGGGTCCATTACCGGAGCACCTAAAATAAAAACAATGGAAATCATTGACGAACTGGAAACTACACCACGCAATATTTACTGTGGAGCCATAGGATATATCTCTCCCGAAGAAAGTATTTTCAGTGTTCCTATCCGCATATTGCAACGCAACAAAGCACAACAACATTTCCGCTATCATACAGGAGGAGCTATCGTTTGGGATTCAAAATGTCGTGATGAATGGGAAGAAACACTCATTAAAACACGTTTTATAAGTGTGCAAAACCCTGACTTTACCTTAATAGAAACCATTAAAGTCGAGAATAGGAAGCTTGTTTTCGGAAACGAGCACCTCAGCCGCTTAAAACAATCCGCAAACCAATTGGGATTTATTTTTAATCCCGAGCTTAAAAAATTACAGGCAAAACAAAACGGCATATTACGCATCTCCCTATCGAAAAACGGGACGTATGAAGTAAGCTACAGACCTATGGAAGCACACCTATCCACACATATTTCCATTTCACCCATTAGCGTCAACAGCAAACATCCGCTTGTAAATCATAAAACATCCTATCGCCCACAGTTTGAAAACAGCATGCTGAAAATCAAAAACGGAGAATTTTTCGATGAACTGTTTTTGAATGAGAAAGGGGAACTTACCGAAGGAGCACGCAGCAATATCATCTTAGAAATAGGCAATCAATGCTTCACCCCCAAACTCGAAAGCGGTTTATTAAACGGTATTTACAGGCAAAAACTATTGCGAGAAAAGAAATGCATTGAAAAAACATTGTATATCTCCGATGTAGAAAAAGCAAACAACATATATTGTATCAACTCCGTCAGAGGCATTACAAAAGTTACCTTAATCACATGATACTAATAGATAATTACGACTCTTTCACCTATAATATCGTCGCGTATTTTAAAGAATTGGGAATAACACCTCTTGTTTATAAAAACGATGATATCACTATGGATAGATTGGAAAAGGAAACCTTTCAATCCATTGTATTATCTCCCGGGCCGGGACATCCGATGGATGCCGGAATATGCTTGGATGTTATCCATCATTTTCATAAAACCAAGAAAATATTAGGCATTTGTTTGGGACATCAATGCATGGCACATTACTTCGGAGCCCATATTCTGCAAGATACCCATCCGACCCATGGTAAAACCTCTCGTGTATTTTTCGAGGAAGTGCCTCTTTTTAAAAATATACCCCAAGGATTTGCTGCCACCCGCTACCATTCGCTTATTGTGGATATACATTCTTTGCCTGCTGAAATTGTATCTATTGCATGGACTAACAATGACATTAACATGGCTATTCAGCACATCCATTTCCCCCTATTCGGCGTCCAATTTCATCCGGAAGCCATTTTAAGCGAATATGGAAAAGTGCTGTTTAAAAACTTTTTAGAGATATAAACAATCTTTACAAGCTTTCTATTAAATCCTCCGACATCTTGAGAAATGCTGCCACCATCACTTGATCTTCCTGATTGAAAATACTTTTCCCTTTTTCGGCAGCTTCGCCTACTTCTGCAACCAAGGGAATTTGGCACAATAGCTTGGTGTCGTATTCTTTTGCTAACAATGCACCTCCACCCTGTCCGAAGATAAAATATTTTTCTTCGGGATGGGATTTGGGCGTAAACCATGACATATTTTCCACAACACCCAACAAAGGAATGGCAATTCCTTCTTTGGTAAACATATCAACGGCACGGCGGGCATCGTTTAATGAAATTTCTTGCGGGGTGGTTACGATAATAGCCCCTGTTAAATGCAACTTTTGTAAGATTGTCAACTGAATATCACCCGTTCCCGGAGGAAAATCGATAATCATATAGTCGGGAGCATCCCAAACGGTATTTTCAAACAACTGAAGAATGGCATTGGCAGCCAAAGGACCCCGCCAGACAACACTTTGTCCTTTTCCCATAAAAAATCCCAACGACATAACCTGTACCCCGTATTTCAGAAGCGGCTTCATGCTTTCTTTCTCTCCTATCATTTCAACTTCAGGAGTCAGACTTTCTAAGCCCATCATTTTCGGTACGGAAGGACCATACAAATCAGCATCCACCAAGGCTACTTTCAATCCCTGTCGTGCCAAAGCAATGGCTAAATTTACGGACACTGTTGATTTACCTACCCCGCCTTTTCCCGATGCTACGGCAATAATATGTTTTGCCGGCAATTTAATTTTCTCTATATCAAACATCTTTTATATCTTATCTAAACCGTTTTTTAAATCTGCAATAATATCTTCCACATCTTCTATCCCTACTGAGAAACGAACCAATTCGTCGGTGATGCCGGCAGCAAGTTTGTTTTCTTTGCTTACAGCAGCATGTGTCATGGATGCCGGATGTTGAATCAAAGTTTCAACGCCACCCAATGAAACCGCAAGCAATGCAAGATGTACGTTGTTCATTAGTTTTTCACCGGCGGCAAAACCACCTTTTAATCCGAAACTCATCATGGAACCAAAGCCACTCATTTGTTTCTTTGCCAACTCATATTGAGGATGTGAAGGTAATCCCGGATATTTTATCCATGCAATTTTAGGATGTGTTGCGAGAAATTCAGCTACTTTCATGGCATTTTCTTGAGCTCTTTCAATGCGTATTGCCAAGGTTTTCACACCACGCAATACCATAAAGGCTTGGGTAGGATCCATGTTACAGCCCATATACACCATGGAATGACGTATTTGTTTGTATAACTTTTCATCTTTGGCAACTATCACTCCCCCTACAATATCAGCATGCCCGTTGATAAATTTGGTAATGGAATGCAAAACAACATCAGCACCCAAGTCCAGCGGTTTCTGTAAATAAGGAGAACAGAAGGTATTATCGACTACCAAAATCAAACCGTGTTTCTTGGCAATGGCAGCACAAGCAGCAATATCGGTAATTTCCATGGTTGGGTTTGCCGGGGTTTCAATATACAACACCTTGGTATTAGGTTTAATCGCCTTGATAATATTATCTGTATTAGATGTATTTACAAAACTGGCTTCCACGTTAAAGCGAGAGAAATCTTGTTCCAGCACTCCCCTTGCCGGCCCGTAAACAGCATCAGAACTGATGATATGACTACCGGCAGCCAACAACGCCATGTATACCGTACTTACTGCTCCCATGCCCGATGAAGTGGCTATGCCGTCAAACCCATTTTCCAATTGGGCAATATTTTGTTCAAAGGCACGTATGGTAGGATTGCCTATGCGTGTATATATATATCCCTTGCTTTTGCCTGCAAAACAATCGGCTCCGTCTTGGGCATTTTTAAATTTAAAGGTTGATGTTTGGTAAATAGGCACGGTAGCACTTCCGAATTCATCTTCAAATGCTCCTGCATGAATTAATTTGGTATTAAACCCTTTATTTTTTGTATCCATTATGTTAATATTATTTTTTATATTATTAATTATTTTTAACTTCAAATATATGATGATTGCTATCTTGAATGAAATAAGTTGAAAATTCATTCTTCTTTCGAATATAGACAGGATAATCATTTTTTATAGCTCTCGCTGCCATTGCTTCAGCATCGTCAACCGAAATACACACATGAGAAAAACCATCATGAACCGACTGTTCATAAACAAAAAGTTCTAATTCACACCCATGGCAGTTTCCAAATAAAATTGTTATTTCTGTATCTATCTGAAAAATATTGTATGTTTCTTCTTTAGATAAAGTAAAGTTCCTTTCTTGTTGAAACCCTAAAACATCTTGATAAAAATGTTTTAAATCTTTTTCTTTTATTTGTAAGCCAATATGTTTTATTTTATACATTCTTTATAACTCCATTATTAGTCCTGTTTTCACTTGCTTGATATGAAACACATCAAAAAATAACGACAAAGCCGGCAATTCGGTACAATGTGCCGGATAAATTTTTTTAACGTTAATATTCTTTAAATATTCTATGGCTTGAAGTGTTTGTTCGTCTTTTTTCTTTAGATGAAACCCGCCAATGACTGCTTCTATCTTATTAATACGAGTAATTTTCATTGCATACTCCACAATATTGCAAATGCCGGCATGCGCACAACCTACAACAATAACCAAAGCATCTTCCTTCATAATTACCAATGCCGAATCGTCGGGCACAAAATCGTCTACTCCATTTTTATCAATAAAGGGAGTTTGTTGTGATTCAAAAGCTTGTATTCGGGGAATTTCACCTAAAAAAAGTATATTTTTGTGCAAATAATACGGCATGGCATATTTTTTCCAATTAAATTTTTGCGATAAAGCCGTTTCCGATAAAGCCAATCCTATGTACGTAGCATCGCTTTTTCGATAACGTTGCATGCATACTTTAGGATGACTAATCAATGTTTTATTTGAAATATATTGCAAACCATCACCATGATCCCAATGTCCATGACTTAACACAATCGTACTTACTTGTTCTTGCAGATTAATACCAAGAGTCGCTGCATTTTTAAGATATACATCCGAATGTCCGGCATCGAACAAAATCCTTTCATTTTTATATTCTATAAAATAAGATAAACCGTGTTCAGCCAAACACTTTCCTCCTGCCGTATTATCGCATAAAACTGTTAATAGCATTTTCTTATAATTATTTTAACAATAACCTATCATAGACTTGTTTCAAAATATGAGCAGAAGCTATGTCGGGGGCATATTCAATAATACTTTGTTGTTGTATCATAGCTTTGATAAAAAGTGGTTCATACGGAATTAATGCTATAACAGTAGCATTCCATGCATTCGCCTTTTGTGCAATCTGTTCACTTAACTCCGGATATAAATCGTATTTATTGATTATTACTTGTGTTTCTATATTAAAATGTTTGGCTACTTCCAACATTCTTTCCATATCGTGTATACCCGAAAGCGATGGTTCTGTTACAAGCAGCAATTTATCTACCCCTGTTATCGTTGACATTACCGGACATCCAATCCCCGGAGGACCATCAAGAAGAATCGTTTCTATGTGGTAATGTTTAGCCATTGCTTTGGCTTTTTCCCGCACTTTATTCACCAACAAACCTGTATTTTCTTCTCCCGGTGCCAAACGTCCATACACCATTTTCCCATTACGAAAGCTACCCGCATAATAGCGACTTTCTTTTTCTTCACACATAGCAATTGCCCTTTCGGGACAAATACGCGAACACAGATAACAGCCGTCGCAAAAAACTTCTTCAATTTTTATTTTTCCTTGTTCGTTAACAATAGCATCGAAACGACAATACTCCATACATAGACCGCAATGAGTACAAAGCGAATAATCAATAACGGCTTTCTCTCCACCTACAAAAGAATATTCTTCTTCGTGGGTAGGATTAAACAATAAATATAAATTCGATGCATCTACATCACAATCTACTAATACAATGCTTTTACTCAAACTTGCCAATGCCGCGCTAATGCTGCTTTTGCCGGTTCCGCCTTTACCACTTATTACTGCTATTTGCATATCTCTTGATTTATAAAATGAACGATATTTTTAAATTGATGCTTATAAGCCAGTATTTGCTGTGCACATAATCCTCCTTTAGCATATACCTCCGCGATGCGACGATCAAAGGGTATTTCGGCAAGCAATGGAATATTTTCTTTTTTTAAATAATCTGTCATTTCGTTATTAGGAACATCTACTCGATTGATAATAACACCATAACGCTTATTCATCCCCTTCAGGGTTTCTACTGTTTGTTTTAAATCGCTTAAGCCAAAAGGAGTAGGTTCTGTAACAAGAATCACATAATCGGCATGCACCACACTATGAATAAAAGGACAAGATGTTCCGGGAGGAGCATCTATGATTTGCATGTAAGGTTCAGGATTAAGTTTCAGAGCAGCCTTTACCGTATTGACGGGGGAATATACCCCTACCCGCATACGGGCTTCCGTGAGCAAGGCATGTTGACTTATCCTATACTGGTTCACCTCTCCTATAAGCCTATCAATCTCTCGAATAGCACCATAGCTACAAGCCGCCGTACAGGCACCACAACCGTGACACAACTCTTCGATTACCTTGATATAGTTGGAAAACCCAATCATCAAAATAGCGTTATAATTACAATATTCCTTGCATTTCCCACAAAATACACAAAGAGAAGTGTCTATTTCCGGCACCTTCAACAATACATCATTGTGGTGCATGATTTCGCCTTTAAAAAACAAGGTGTCGTTGGGTTCCTCAGCATCACAATCAATTAATTCCACCTGCTGTCCCTCTTCCATTAAAACATAAAATATATTTGTAGCTACCAGGGTCTTCCCTGTTCCTCCTTTGCCTCCTGCTACGGCTATCTTCATCCCTTCCTTCATTTTTATTTCTTTTGATTACATACAATAAAACTTCCTTTTTCAACTTTTAACAACTCGGCAATCACATCGCATTTAGCCATTAATAGGAAATAAATGCGTGTATCTTTTTCTCCTATTAGTCCTTCCAGATTCCCTTGCCCCTTGGAAATAATCACATCGGCAGTACGATAATGTTCCAAAAACTCAGGACTGACCCTATGCAATAATGTAGAGGGAATATTGTCTCCGTTACTTAATATACTTGCCACTTTATCCATACCAACGGCCTTTGCATCATCATAGGTTACATCATTTAAAACCGGACTCGCTTTCACAACATAAACAATCTGTGGATGATTAATTATCTCCAAAAACAATTTATCAAAAACAATCTCTCCTGCATTATCCCCTAAGTATACTATCTTCTTCGCTTTTTCAATAGCCTGTTGCAATTTTTTCACATGATTGATAGCAAAACTTGCTTGTAAAACCTTATCTATTGTTTGACGGACATCAAATTGATTGGCAGCGCCATAATCCATAACATTGCCGGCTACACTCAAACGCAGTGCCATATCGAAAGGGTCTTTTGCTTGTAATACCTTGCTTTTCCATTCTTTATATAAATTTAAAGCCAAACGGTTGCTGTCAGTTTTTTCTTGCTCAAAAGGGTCTTCCGTTGCTATTAATTGACAAAAAAATCCATTTAAAAGCGATTGTATTTCCGGTGCCGATAAGGTTGGATTATCATGAAATACCTCTTCAAAATAAACTTTAAAAATCGATTGTTGGGATGCATTCACATCAAATTTCTTAAAAAGATGATTGTAAGAACGTTCAAAACAAGTTTTACAACGTTTATCCAAAACAAAAGGAGATAATTTTTTCAAAATTTAATGATTGCAATAATTAGCCGTTAATTGTAAATTCCCTTCTAAAAATTCTTCTACCAACTCCTTCGCTGCTTTTTGCGGAGCGCCCACAAAAGCATTGATTCCTTGCTCATGAAAAAGTGCGATTGCCTGTTGACCCATGCCACCGGCAATTACATCACTGACACCGAACTGAGCCACCCAACGAGGGTACACACCCGGAACATGCTCAGGAGGCACTTCTTCTCTTATTTCAATTATCTTTTCATCTTCTACTTTCACAATGGCAAAGGTTTGACAATGCCCAAAATGAGTACACAACATACCATTTTCCAATGGAATGGCTATTACTTTATTTTTCATCTATATAAATTTTAATATTAACATCGTTAAAAAAGTGAGATGCTATGGGACATCTCACTTCTTGCAAAAAAATTACCTGCGACCACCGAAACGAGCTTGTCGTCCCATACCGAGCCATCTTCGACCACAAGCACGCCCCATGCCGAAACCTCTGGTTCCAACTATAGGAGCATCCTGTTCGTCAATAGGATCTTGTTTTGTAACATCGACTTGCCGTTTTGCATCGGCACATCGTCCAAGTCCTCGCCCCGTCATAGGTCCTTGACCCATGGGTCCTGTTTGATTCAATCCTGGCATATTAACCTCCTTTTTTTTAACTTAACACTCAAATTTTAATGACTTAATGATTGTATTATTTCCGACACTTTCTTTTGAACGTCTTTGACAACTATCATTTGTATTTTTAAACTATCCAACAATGGCTTTACTTTTAAACCAAAATCTCCCGACACAATTTTATGTACGCCGTTTTCAGCAAGTATTTGTACCGATGCCGGTCCTGCTCCTTCCGAAATTTCTTTATTCGGATTAGGAATGTAGGCTACGGATTGATTGTCGGTATCATAAATAACGAAAAACGAACACCTACCAAAACGCTGGTCAAGCGTTGATTCTAATGTATTCCCTGTGGATGTAATGGCTACTTTCATATATTATATTTTTAAATTATTTTTTTCTTTGCATGATGTTGCCACACTGTGGACAACGCTGTTGTTTGCAAGGATTTCCATGCCTGTGCCTCTGCTCATAATGACAGCCCACGCACACACATATATCTTCTGAAACTTCTGAATCAGCAGGATCATATAACCCCACCTCTTCATTCCGATGAAAATGCACACTCCCGCATAATGGACAATGTGTAAGAGCTAGGTCTTTTTCCGGGTTATTAAAAAAACAATGACATTCACTGCATTTATACCAATCACTATCGAAATATATTTTTCCTCCTTCAATATCTATTTGCCTGCCTTCTACAAAAGCAATGGCAATTTTTCGCAAAGCAGAAGCATAAATTCGCGTAAACGTAGGACGTGAAACCCCCATCATTACCGATGCATCGTATTGGCTATACATTTTATAATCACATAAACGTAAAGCCTCGTATTCTTCTGTTAATACATTCACAGCCTCTGTACTACCTTTTTTATCTTGGATGCCAAAAGGCTTAAATCCCTTTACCGAGGGAGGATTAACTACTTTCCGTATTCTTTTTATTCTTGGTGACATATCTATTGAACAATTGTTCACTGCAAAGTTAATAAACATTTGTTCATTTCAGCAACATTTTTTGTATTTATTTTTCTTTTTCTTTTAACTGTAAACAAGTCTTTTATCTTATTTGTTGATGTTTTTATAAAATTAATCTAAAAAAAAAAGGAAAAATTTTGGAAGGAAAAAGAGGAAAAATTATGAATTACGAGAAAATAGCACACAGATAACGCGGATGCGACGGATAAACGCCGATATGTAAGCGGGTGATTTACATTCACCCGCTTACTAAGCAGAAAGTAAATTACAAGGGAAATTATGAATCATTATTACATAGTCGACCCTTAAAAACATTTTAATTTATTGAATATCATTAAAATAATTTGTAAAATGTATTGAAGGTATTGCAATTTTTTGTATCTTTGCAACAAAAATCTTGTATATTTTTGTATGATACCTA
>JAQVNO010000177.1 GCA_028703095.1 Bacteroidales bacterium | reverse complement strand
GAATCCCGAAAGGGATTCAATGTGAATAGGGCTGCATGAAATGCAGCCGTTGATAGCACCTTTGTTATCATCAACCGCAAAGCGGTTGAATATTGCTTTTTTATTTTAATTCAAGCCCTTCAGGCTTATGTTGTGTTATAGCATATACTAAAAGCAAAATCCCTATGTTTCGTTCCGAAAAACCTCTCGGCACTCGCGACACTTTTCACTCTTCACTTTTCACTTTTCACTTATTTCACCACCTGCACCTTCCGCACAAGCACTCCGTTTGCTGTACTTATTTTCACAACATAGATGCCGTTTGGCAAATCACTTACATCTATTGTGGTTGAAGGAGCATTTACGGGAAGATGTTGTACTTTTCTGCCCATTACATCATAGAGATATACTTCTTTCATTAATTCTTGACCGTTATCAAGGGTAAATTGATAGTTGGAGGGATTTGGGTAAAGGTTAAGTTTGTTTATATTAACTTCTTTTATGTCATTCCCTTGTTTTACTTTTACATAAAATTCCTTTTGTAAATCGTTTAATGTAACGGTTAAAACAATCATAGTATCTTTATCTATTGGGGTTACGATGGCATTTTCGCCTTCTATTCGAATAATATCCTCTGCACTCGATGTCCAACTAACACCGTAAAGAGTAGATACTTTAAAATCATTTCGAATCTGATTGGCGGCTTGTTCTCCGAGGAAAATTGGAATCACAGACAATAAAGATGCTTGCCTGAAAATAGTATCCGGATGATTGACAAACACATCCAATTGAGGATATAAGCCTTCTTCATAAATCCATTTTGCCGGATATATACCCACACTATCCTGCAAACCAAATGAATTGCCGGAAGTCATTTCTTCTGTAAAAAAACCTATCACTTCTCCATTTCCCATATAATTATATCCGACACCATCAAATGCTCCTATATTATTATCCATAAAAGTGGTATTGATTGTTGAGTTATTAAGTAAGCCTGCAATATTTCCGTTCATGCTTCCATTCTCAGATATATACGTTGCGGCATAGCAATTTATCAATTCGCAAGAAGCTCCTCCAACAATTCCACCACAAGAATAAATATCTTCAACTATTCCTCCTACAATATAATTATTTATTAATCTATCATCAGATCCAAAACCTATAATTCCTCCTGCAAACGTAGGAGATTGGCTTTCTTTTTCGCATCTATTCACAGATGTGATAACAAAATTATTTTCTACTGTATCTTCCTGAGAACTCGCAATTAAACCTCCAAGATATGTATTAATACCTTTTGCTTTTCCAATAAAAAAATTATTATGAACGGTTGACCAAACAGAACATCCTATTAAACCCCCTATAACAGAATTTCCGCTAATATCTGCTATTACGTAACAATTACTAATCATTGTCGTCAAAGAATAACCTAAAATTCCTCCTACATATTGCATTGTATCACCTTCAATTTTGCCGTAAAAACAAGAATTACTAATAACTGATTGTGTAGCTTCACCTACTATTCCTCCAATACACATGAATGAAAAGTCAAAATAAAGATTAGATTCAACATTACAATGGTATATTGAACTATTGGACATATTACCAATTAAAGAACCGCAACGTATATAATTTGAATTAAATATATCAAAAACAACATTTTTAATTAATATATTATGCAGGCAAGCACTATCTATACTTCCAAAAAGTCCAAATTCAAATGTATACACTATATTAGAATATAGATATACATTCATAATACTTTTATTATTGCCGTTAAATATTCCTGAAAAATTAGTATAAATAGTACCGGTATCCGTTCTAATACAACATCCTATCGGCATCCAATTCAAAGGTGTATCCAAGGCACCGCCAAGATCTACATCATTCATTAATTCAATGGTTTTCCCTTGAAATGAATTGCCATGATTAACCATCACTGCCAATCCCGCTAATTGCTCGGCAGTTGTAAGTTGAAATAACGTATCGGTCGTATTATACCAAGTGGTATCCGATGTTCCGTCCCATACATCCGGCGTTTGCGCCTGACCTATTAAAACAAAACATAAACTAAAAATTATTCCTGTTATCTTTTTCATTGTTTTTAATATATAATTATAAATAAAAGACTTCCATATTTCAGGAAGTCTTAATAACGTTAATATGAAAGTGAATAATAATCTCCTTTTTGAACTTCTTGATTATTAATGTATATAACATTTGCTTCAAATACTATAAAGCTGGATGTAACTCCATAAATGGAATTATCTCCCAAAATAAATGATGCAATTTCAGGACATTTACAATCTCCAAATTGTCGCTCACACTTATATAAGGTTGTCCCTTCTTGTGTACTATAACCAACTTTTTCACAGTGCCCAGAACTTCCATAAGCACATTCACATCCTGACTCGACAGTCCCTCCTCCAGGGGTAACTCTACCAGGATTAACCGGAGATGGGGGATCCCATGGATTTGAAGGTTCCCCACGGAAAATCCATGATGTAAATTCCATATTATAAGGATTTAATCCATAAAGCACCGAACTATCTTCATTAAAAGTAATCGGATATTCATTATTTGGGTCATAAACAATCATACAATATTCATCCTCTACTTCTGCATCACACAATATATATGAAAAATACACCGTATCATTATGCTTTATAAATGTACATGCAATTGCAGTTTCATCTGTAATTAATGCTCTAAATTCAAACTGAATAGGATTATCTTTTTGAGTAAGTTTTGATGTAGATTTATCAATTTCAGATGCTTCTTTATGGCATGCTAAAAACACACCAATTCCTATTGCTGCAACACATAAGGCTGCTATTATATATTTAAACTTTTTCATTTTTTTTAATTTTAATTTTTTAATTAAGTATTTATTTTGGTTTGGAAATATTCTTTGCTTGTTTTTTTATCTGTTTTTTTTGTACCTTTGCAGGTGCAAAATGTGTCAAAGTCAAATATAAACTTTAGGCTTTCGACCTCCTTGGAAGTGGTGAAGGGATAAGTATTAACTTTCTGGAAATAGGTGTACTTATCCCTGTCCTTCCGAGTCCTCGCTACTGCAACCGGGACACTTTATTGCAGTAGCTCAAAGCAATACATTTA
>JAQVNO010000061.1 GCA_028703095.1 Bacteroidales bacterium | reverse complement strand
AAATTGAGACATACCTGAATGGTTAAGCTCGCTGCAAAATTATGAAAGTTGCGGTTTCTTTTTGCAAAGCAAAAAATATTTTTATCCGTCTGTGTGTAATTAGTCAATTTTATGTACATTTGCAAATCTTTATACATAATTAAGAAATGCAAAAACATATACCGATTTCAATTGTACAGGAATTTATAGAATTTGAAAAACAATACTTAAAGATTTTTCAAAACAATGATAAGGACATTAATGCTATTTTGAATCATCTTACTATAACACATGGGAAATGCATTCGCCCTATATTGGTTTTGTTGTCAGCAGGAATGACAGGAAAAATTAATAAAAAAACATACTTGATTGCTACCATAATTGAGTTGTTGCATATGTCATCTTTGGTTCATGATGATGTTATTGATAATGCTTCTATAAGAAGAAATCAGCATACTGTAAATTCTATATGGAGTAATAAAATTTCTGTATTAACAGGTGATTATTTGTTGTCAAAGTGCATGCAAATTTTATGTGAACTCAACGATCCTTTTTTATATAACTATATCGGACATCTAGTAAATCTTATGTCAGAAGGAGAACTTATTCAATTAACAAAAATCAACGACTTTCAACTGAGTGAACAGGATTATAATCATATCATTGAAGCAAAAACTGCTGTTTTGTTTGCTGCTTGTATGTATTTAGGTGCCTATTCAACAACTGCTTCCAAAGAAGATATTGCTTGTTTTGAAGAGATAGGTAAAAAAATAGGAATGGCATTTCAAATCAAAGATGATTTGAAAGATTATGATACGAATATGAAAGATAAGGATTTTGCTAAAGACATAAAAGAACATATCATTACTTTACCATTATTATATGTTTTACAAACGTTAGATACTTCCCATAAGGAGGAACTTATTTCATTATATAAAAATCATAAAAATGAGGATCGTAATATATTAAAAATCATTAATATTATTCAAAACAATGGAGGTGTTTCCTATGCAGAATCTATTATTAAGAGGGAACTTGAGAGTGCAATGCAGCTTGTTAAAAAGCAAAAAAACACTATCTATAAAGAATCACTAATAGAAATTATTCAGCAAATAGCATAAAAGATGGTTGTCTTTATTTTGAAACGCATAGGGTATGGCTTGTTGGTAATGTGGGGCGTTTTTACTATTGTTTTTTTTCTGTTTGCAGTTCTGCCTGTAGATTCGGCTACAATGACCATGGGACAACGTTCGGATGTTAGTTCAGAAGCCGCTGTTAGAAAAGATTTAGGATTGGATTTGCCGTTGAGTGTACGTTATATTAATTTTTGCAATGATTTTCTTCCGCTATCTTTCCATAATACAGTAAACAAAGAAAGTGTTTTTTATTTAGATGTATCAAAATATACAGCCAAGCCATTATTTTATTTTGGAAAAGAAAATGTTTGTGTCCTAAAAACACCCTATTTGGGGCGTTCATATCAGAGTAAACGACCTGTTTTAGAAATGTTGAATGAAGCCTTCCCAAAAACGGCTTTACTGGCTGTTATATCAATTCTATTTGCTATCATTGTAGGAGTTATTATAGGGATTTTATGCGCTGTTTTAAAAGACAGTTGGTTTGATAAAATCGCTATTGTTTTTTCTGTCATGGGAATGGCCTTGCCTTCCTTTTTTGCCGCCATTTTATTTGCATGGATTTTTGCGTTTTTATTGTCCGATATTACAGGTTTAAATATGTTTGGCAGTCTATATACTATAAGTGATTTTGGTGAAGGGGAATATTTGGATCTTAAAAATTTAATTCTTCCTGCCGTCACTTTAGGAATAAGACCTTTAGCCACTGTTATTCAATTGATGCGTAATTCTGTCTTGGAGGTCTTTTCTCAAAATTATGTGCAAACTGCTTTTGCTAAAGGATTAAGTTTTTTTACTGTTATTCGAAGGCATGTAGTTAAAAATGCACTCAATCCGGTTGTTACCGCTATTTCCGGTTGGTTGGCAGGAATGATGGCAGGAGCTGTTTATGTGGAATATATTTTTGACTATAAAGGAGTAGGAGTGATGATTGTTAATGGGTTGGAAAAATATGATTTTCCTGTGGTTATGGGTAGTTTGCTTTATGTTTCAATCATATTGATACTTATAAATATTGCTGTTGATGTGATATATGCATTCCTAGACCCCAAAGTAAAATTAACATAATTGGTTAATTTATTATTTTTACCGTATCTACGTTTAATCTAATTTTCAACCAGTTTTTTAATTGTTTTCTTTGTTGGAAGTTCGGGATTGTATCCCATACGGCATACATGGTTATAATAGTATCATTTTTGAGCGATTCAGTATTTATATAGACCGTGTTTTCAATAGAGAAATATTTGATGAATGGATATTGAACCGCCATTTCTTTGGCAATTTGATTTTTTTGATTATCAATGTCCATTTTATTCGTTAATCGATTTTCTAATGTTTTGATGATGGAATCTTTTTCTGTGAGTTGTTGCTCTTTTTTATCTAAAAGATTTTCAAGAAAATCAGCCTGAACATTTACATCTAATATACTGCCTGTTTGTTTAATAACTAAATTTGTTTTCTCTAAACCATATTTTAATAATTCTTTTTTAAGGAAATCAATATCTTTCGGTTTTAATTCTTTCCCGATAATAGAAATAGTAATAGTTTGTGATTTTCGATTGAATTCACGATTAGAACTGAGTACCTGAATATTTTCAAAAAGTGAAGACTCTTGAATATCACTGATATATTTTATAGCTTGATTGTTAAAGGATGTTTCTTTTATTACAATAATAGACATGAAAATACTGGGTACAATCATTACAATAGAGAATAATGTAATGGTGCGTTTTACAAATTTTTGTTTTTTTACATCTACATATTTTTTATGTGGAAAATGTAAAAAACGGACCATTAAAAAAGTAGCTAAAGCGATAAAAAAAGAATTAATGAAAAACAAATAGGAGGCACCTAAAAAATAGGAGATTTGAGCTGTTGCTAAACCGTAACCCGCTGTACACAAGGGAGGCATTAAAGCCGTTGCAATGGCAACTCCGGATATCACTGTAAAGGGTTGTTGTTTACGTGAAAGCGCTATTATTCCCGATAATCCGCCAAAAAATCCGATAAAAACATCATACATGGAGGGGCGAGTACGTGCTAATAACTCTGATTGAGCATCACTTAAGGGGGATATTAAAAAGTAAGTAAAAGAAGCTATAATGCTTATAACGACCATTACCGTGAAATTTTTAAGAGATTTACGCAATAGCTCACTGTCGCTGATACCTATCGCCAAGCCGATACCATTAATAGGTCCCATTAAAGGTGAAATTAACATGGCACCAATTATGACCGCAGTTGAATTTACATTCAAACCAACCGAAGCTACAATCACGGCAAATGCTAAAATCCATACATTTACTCCCTTAAATTCAACAGATTTAGAAATTGTTTGGATGGTTGTTTCTATGTCTGTGTCTTCGTTAATACCTGCTATTTCTTTGATTTTTAGGTATATCAATTTAAGCCACAAGGGAAGACTGCTTTTCTCCATAAACGTTAAAATTAGTTTATAATTAAACGTATAAAATAAAATAAAGTTTATTTTCTTGCCATATTTTTAATAAAATATTTTGATAGTCTAATGAAACTGCAGTTTTTTATCTTCATGATTTTTATAAACGTTAAACATTTCTTTAATTTATTATCTATTTTTTAGTACTTTTGCAACTTAAAACTTGAAAAATGGAATACGATAAATGTCCTAATACCGACGGTTGTATACTTATTCATAAGAATGATTTTCTTACTCGAGAAGTGAAAGAGTATTATATGCAGACATTTTGTTTTTCAACTAATAAATTTTATACAAATTGCAAACGATATCAAACTAGCGTACGTTTTCATTTTTGTCCTGATTTTGTGTTACCGGATACAGAGCTCAGTACGGATGAAATTTTAGATAAATATGAAGAAGATAATGATTGATAATTTAAACTAATTAGAATAAATGGCACAAATAGAATTTGATGGAGACGGTTTCTTGGTCAATCCCGGAATATGGAATGTTGATATTGCAGTTGAAATAGCAAAAGAAGATGGCATTCAAAATCTAACAGAACAACATTGGTCTGTAATTCATGTGATACGTAATAACTATCTCGAAAAAGGGATGGCTCCGATGATTAGAGTTATATGTAAAGAAACTAATTTGAAATTGAGAGAAATCTATGAATTATTTCCTTTAGGTCCTGCCAGAGGGGCATGTCGTATAGCAGGTTTACCAAAACCTGACGGTTGTGTTTAATATTTAAAAACAATATCTTATGAATTGGTATCACTGGATCGCTTTGGGAGCATTGGCAATCTGTGCATTGGTTTTGTTTGCACATTTTATTCGATTAATTAGGTTGGGTAATCCTACAGATTATTCCAAAAAAAGCGGAAGTGTTGCCAAAGGAGTGGCTTATTCTTCCACTGTTGCAATGATAGATCATAAAGAATCAGCTTACTTGCATATACCCACATATTTTGCAGGTATGGTTTATCATGTAGGCACCTTTGTTTCTTTGTTTTTATTTGTGTTTTTTCTTATCAATATTGCATTGGAATTTACCTTGCCTTTATGGTTAAAATGGATATTAATAGCCGGTTTATCAATCTCTACGCTTTGCGGATTTGTTTTGTTTGTAAAACGTTTATTAGTTAAAAATATGCGTAATTTAAGTAATTTGGATGATTATCTTTCTAACTTAATTGTTACGTTTTTTCAAGGAATGACCATAGGCTATTTATTATGTCCTTGTGTGGAAGCATACTATTATATTTTTGTAAGTATATTGTTGTTATACATGACTCTTGGTAAATTAAAACACGTGGTTTATTTTTTTGCAGCCCGTTATCATTTAGGTTTTTTCTACGGATGGCGAAATACATGGCCTCCTAAAAAAGTGAAATAAGATGGAAAAATTATCGCAAGAACAGATAGATAAGGCATTGAAAATATTGAAAATGCCAGCTGACAGCAAGTTAGTAACGCATTTAAATGCCTGTGTGCATTGTGGCTTATGTGCAGATAGCTGCATGTATTACAAAAGCATGAAAGAGGATAAATTTATACCTGCCCGCAAAGTAGAATTAGTTGCTTCATTGTATCGACGTTATTGTACCCTTACGGGAAAGATAGCTCCTAAACTTGTAAACGCACGTGATTTAGACGAAAAAATGGCAGAAGAAATGGTAGATATTCTTTTTGGTGCCTGTACTCTTTGTGGGCGTTGTGTAAAACATTGTTCTATAGGAGTAGATATTGCCTATGTTGTGAGAATAGGAAGGCAAATGCTTGCGGCTATGGGCCTGGTTCCTGCTACCTTGCAAGCTACAGTTGACGCTGCTTTAACAACCGGTAACAATATGGCTATCCCAACGGAAGAATTTGTCGATACCATTAAATGGATGGAAGAAGAACTGATAGATGAAATGCAAGATGAAAATGCGCGTATTCCTCTGGATGAAAAGGATAAAAATATTTTATATACATTGAATCCAAGAGAACCTAAATTTTTTCCTCTCTCAATATCCGCTATGGCAAAAGTATTTTATGCTGCTAAAGAAAGTTGGACGTTATCATCAACGATGTATGATGTTACTAATTATGGCTTATTTAATTGTAACGATGAAGAAGCCGGTATTATAGCAAGGCATTTGCATGATGAAGTTAAAATATTAAACGCCAAAATGTTGGTTCTGGGTGAATGTGGTCATGGTTCCAGAGCAAATCGTTGGGAAGGTCCTAATTATTTGGGAATGAAATATGATTTCGATATGATAACCGTAGCAGAACTAATTAACGATTATATTCGTTCGGGGAGGATTAAATTAGATAAAACTATTATAAAAGAGCGTGTTACTATGCATGACCCTTGTCACCTGGTGCGTAATGGAGGCCTGCTTAACGAACTACGATTTGCCGTGAAAAGTGCTGTCAACGATTTTGTGGAAATGAACCCTCATGGGAACGATAATTTTTGCTGCGGGGGTGGTGGCGGTCAATTAGCAATGAGCGAATATAATGACCGACGTATCAAAATAGGAGAGATAAAAGCCGAACAGATACGTAAAACCGGAGCAACCATTGTAGTTACACCTTGTCATAACTGTGTTGATCAGTTAATGCAATTAAATCATCACTATAAATTAAACGTAAAAATAAAAAGTATAGGAGAAATAATTGCTGATGCTTTAGTTATTGAAAAATAACATATACTGTTTATTCTCTTTTTTCTTTTACAATAAACGCATCCGGCACTTGTTTTTTGTAAAATAGCAAACGCTCTCTGGCGGCTGCCTCACTATAGAAAGGTCCAATTTGATATTTATATTGATTTTCGATTTTGGTTTTCTGTATTTTATCCCCACTTTGTAATTTATAATCCGATTCATGGTTATTTCTGCCGACACCTACTTGTATGAAATAAATTGAATCGGAAATATATTCCCCGTTTTCTTGATATATAGCTTTATAATGAATTGTCTGAGCAGCGGTTTTAATTTTAGCTATTTTATTATTTGTGTTTTCAAATAACAAAGCTCCTTCTCCCCATGAAAATGTTTCGGGTAGAACAGGAGAGAAAAGGGCAGTGAAAGAGAAAGAAAAACTGTCTTTTGAAGGAAATTTTTCCCAAATTATGGTTAATGTATGATGGCTTGTATCCCATAGAATTCCTGTAGTGTCCAAATGAAGTAAAGTTGAAGAGGGATGTAATATCTGTTGCCAGCGAGCAGTGTTTTTTGTAGGTATGTTATTAAAAAAAATGCTTGTTGTAATCTGATTTTTAATAGTATCTACTTCAGTTTCCATTCGAATGCTTTGTCCATAGCTTAGTGTGAATGTAAAAAGAAAAATACATATTGAAAGAAATAATCCCTTTTTCTTTAGTAAATAATTATACAAAATCATTATTGATTAAAATTAATATCTAATTACACTAACATTAGACACTCCCGTTTCTATATAGATGTCAATATGTCCGATGAGGCTGTCTTGTGGATTTGAAGTTGTATAATAACCTTCTCCTTGGTTTTCGAAATCAACGAATTGATAATTTCCGAGTGCTGATTCATTGTGTATGCTGCATTGCATGGAGTAAGGAACTTCAATTTTCACAGAGGAGACACCTGTTGATACTTCAACTTTAACATTTGAATATAAACTTCCCAATCTAAGGTGGACGTCGGAAATGCCGGCATCCAAATCTAATTCTTTAATTTTGAAATTTGTCAAATCAATATTGCTCTTAGAAATCCCTAAATCAAAATCTAAATCCCAAACAGGAACTGTGTCTAATTGAATGACAACTTCAGACTGCTTACTAAGCTGTTTGAAAGGATATATTTCCAAATCAATTTTTGCATGTGAAAAATTATTTTTTTTCTTTTTTGTTGTTTTCAAATCGTATGCTTGTGCGTTGACACCGAAAACTTGTATTAATGAATTGCCGGGAGCAAAAATAAGCGTTCCGGTTCCGGCTTCCAATGACAAACTTGCCGTGTGAAAATGGGTGCTATCTTTATGATCAACGTTTATAAGCTCTGAGAAAGGTCTTTGCTTGTTTATTTCATTTTGATTGAAGGGTGTAAGCAGTACAAAGATAGCTATGCCCATAATGATTACATCCATAATAATTTTATAGATGTCTTTTACGGGAATGATGCTTATTCCCACTAAAACAAGTATAAAGGGCCAAAGATACCATAGATTTCTCCAATCAATATCAATTATTTGTTGATTATGCAAAAGCCATAAAACGCCAATTGTTATAAAGAAAATACCCCAAAATATGTTTTTATATCGCATGATTTATTGTTTTTTTGATTTTTTACTAAATGAAATCAATAAAATACCGACTACTATTAAAACCAAGGGGAAGCAATATTCGAAACGAAAAAAAGGGAAAAAGTTCCTTAAAAAGAAAAATACACCGGCTAAAATTAACAATAATCCAAAAATAAGTGAGCCTGTATTTAGTGCTTTTTTTGGAATTTCATTCATTATATTTTCAGTTTCTGTATTTTCTGTTTTTTTTTCTTCATCTTCATTTACTTCTACATAGCCGGTATAGTTAGGGTCTTGTTCAGGCATTACAACGACTAATATCAGATAAACGATAAAACCGCTTCCCCCAAAAAAGAGTAAACATAAAAATACGGCTCTGACTATTACAGGGTCAATATTCAGATATTCGGCGATGCCGCCACAAACACCTGCAATTTTACGGTCTTTACTGCGTGCAAATTTTTTATCCATTTTAATATATTTTATAATTCAGGGGTTAAAAGCCATATAATGAGATAGAGAAATAATCCGCTGCCTCCAAATAGAAGTAAGCAGACAAAAATAATGCGAACAAGTGTCGGGTCTATATTGAAATAGTTTCCTAAACCACTGCAAACGCCTGCAATCTTACGATGTTGAATACTTCGTGTAAATTTTTTATAATTCATTGTCAAAATTTTTACTAATTAACGTTGATGTTGACTTTTTATTCTAAAGTTGTTTTCTATGAATGATAAATTAATATTTATACAATGCGTTGTGAATAGAAAATCCGTTTTTATTTGCTGCATTCCTGTTATCAGCGTGCTATCCCTTTTCGGAACGAAAAATAAGGGTAGGTTGTGTATATCTCTTTGCGTTCTT
Organism: Bacteroidales bacterium; assembly: GCA_028703095.1. GTDB lineage: Bacteria > Bacteroidota > Bacteroidia > Bacteroidales > WCHB1-69 > UBA5266. The sequence goes on along the minus strand of JAQVNO010000061.1, from coordinate 3,981 downwards.
TGCGTAAAACCTCTGCGTCCTCTGTGGTTAATTATAAAAATTAAGAATTAAGAATTAAAAAAGAAGTGCCGTGTGCCGAGTGCCGGTAAGTTTTTTCGTTCCGAAAAAATAGAAGTGGGGAAAGTACTTTCTTCATTCTTGGCTTTGCAAGCCGAATGAAGGCTAATTATTGGCAGTAGTGCATTTTATTTCATTGTCTTAAAATAATCCTTTACTTCATTTCCAAATCTAAAAGCTTTTTTGTCAATCAGCTTTCCATAATCGGAATAATAATATCTTATTAAAATCCCAATCTCTCCTGAACCAAAACCTTCCTTTTTCGTAATCTGACCGGCATTATTGTATTCAAACTGGTATCGTTCAATTTCAAGTCCTTCCATATTAAATAATTCGTACAATATAACATTTCCTTTTTGGTTATAAATATTACGAGTCAAGTATCCGTTTTTTGAATTGTTTTGACATTGATAATATTTCAACTCAGACACCAAAGAATCAAGTCTGTCAAAAGATTTAAAAATCAAGTTACATGAGTTTTTACTAGAATCAGTCCTGACTATATCATTTAATCTAGTTTGAATTGTATCATTTTGATAAAATCTAAACAGTCCAAACTTATGCATACTATTGTCAGTCTGGGCATCGCAATTTGAAAAATAAATTAAAAGTCCAATTATTAATGTAAATTTCATAGTGTTCTGTTTTTTTGCATTACCGCCAACTAGTTTATATTGTGCGCCTTTTCTTACAGTAAAGGTGTTCTTTATTTTTTTTGCAAAAATAAACTTTTTTTAATTATAAACGGGAAAAGGATGTAATTTTCGTTTATTGATAAAAATGGGACTAAACGGTGGAGATTCTTTGCTTCACTGTGATAGAAATATAAAAGTATTCAAATCTCTTACAACTGCGAGAGATTTTTCGTCATTTTTTAAATTTACGTTCCGTCACTTGACCGATAAAGTAAAATGCTAAAATAGGTATAAACATAAATTTAGCTGATTTTTCAAGTAAATCAAACTTATTAAGGCTGATTAAAAATATTGCAATCAGTAATATCACAATAATGTCAAATGTTTTTTTTCTCATTGGTGTTACTTTTTTGTCTTAATTTCTACTTTTCAATATGTTTTCAATTTCATCCCTTGGGTTCAATTTTTATAGTCCAAGAAATTGTTGTCAATCTTTCTTGAATCATTTTTAATGTTTTCAAAATGGCTTCTTCTTTGGGTAATTCTCCATACACCAAATTTTTAAAGTCACCGTTATAAATTGTTTTTAATTCACTCCAGACATTTTCAAAGTCTTTAAAAAAAAGTGCTTCATTAGGATGGTAGACCACCCATTTATTGTTGTTTTTAAAACTTAAAACATCATCATTGGCTACTTTTAAAAGCATTTCATCAAAAGACGTTGATTGAAAGAATTGTAAGAACTCATTTTCTTTAAGCAGTTGATGTAAATCGTAAGTATGTCTTATTTTTTTCTTTAAATCATCCATTGGATTCTCGCCATAAGAAAAACGAACCAAACTCATTATTTTTTCGCAAATGGTTATTATCGGTTCTAATGCCAGCAAGTCGAAAGAAAGTAGTCCGTTTTCTTTAGCAATATCAGACTGATTATTATCCAACATCATTTGACCAACAAATGAAATGATCCTTTTGGTAGTGTAGGGTTCGTAATATCCCAGCCAAGTTGATTCCAAAATTATAACATCTTTCACTTGTCCGTAATCGCCTATAAACTCTTTACTGTAGGAGTGTGCCGTTTTTCGGTTCATACCCATTTTCTGTGTAAGTCCGTCAACATTTATCTCAGGCAAAACGGCATTTACAACATCACTTATAGTTCTTATTTTCGTGGTTAATTTGTTGTTTGATTCGCCCTCTCTCCTCAATACTACCAAATCAATATCTTCCGAAAAACGTTCTATCATATTGTAACATTTAGATAGTGCCGTTCCGCCTTTAAATACCGTGTCTTTACCAATTTCATTATTGAAAATGGTAAACAAAACATAAGTAAGCCAATAGTCTTTTTCTACATAAATGGCAGGGATTTTCATTTGGTCAGCCGTAAATTGAACCGCTTGTCTGAATAAGGTTTTGTTTTCGTGCAGCTTCATACAATATTCCATTTTTTGGTGTTGGATAACGCTTTCGCTGCACCTATTAGTTTATACTTGGTAATTAGGTTCAATGACTTGAATAGTGGTTCTGTTGTTTTTACTTGTTGTAATTCTTCTAACAAAGCCCCTAACAGAGCCCTTGTAGCTGGTGGATATTTTAAAGCCAGGCGAACAAGGGTGTTGATTTCTTTGTCCGTAAAGTTTTTGATGATTACCAAGAATCGTTTACAAGATGTTTCTATATTGGTATCAGGTATTTTTTTGATGTAGCGAATGGCATCCAGTAATTGCAACAAAGGAATATTCTCTTTGGTGATGGTGTTTTTTTGTTTTACAAAAGCAATGGTATACCGTTCTCTTTTAAAATTAGGTCGAACCTGATTTTTACCGATCTGTATGGTATTGCTTACCTGTGTGGTTAAGCCTAATTGGTTGTAAATGCTGTACCCAGTGAGATAACCGGTTATTTTTCCGTTTTCTTCCAATAGGTCTTTTACTACTTGTGCCTGATTGGGTTGAAGGTTGCCAAATGGGGTGTTTTCGGGTTTGTAGTATTTTCCTTTGGATAGTTTGACGATTTTGCCCGAAGCCGCCATACGGTTCAGGGCTTTTATTACCGCTTCTTTTTGATTCACCTCTGTAGTAAAGTCAAGGTAGGTGAATATATATCCTTTGGGCAGCCTGTCTACGACAAGTATTATGTATTCAGATATTTTCATTCTTTTTATCGTATTGCAAAGATAATTTATTTGTCCAGTATATTAGCAAAAAAACTGGACAATTTTGAAATTAACCATACTAATATTTTTTCATTTTTTGTATTATACTGGTGTATTTTTGTCTTTCACCATAATTTTCTGCTTATTTCTTTTTCAGATTGTTCAGATCTGTGTATGCTTTCTAATCGGCTTATTCTTAACTAGTTTATATTGTGCGCCTTTTCTTACAGTAAAGGTGTTCTTTATGTATTTTGCAAAAATAGTCTTTTTTTTAATTATAAACGGAAAAAGTGATTATTTTCATATTTTTACAGATAGTGAGGGGGAGTGAATAGAATGAATTAAAGATTAAGAATTAAAAATGATGTCTAGACTAAAGACGGTTTTTTTCGTTCCGAAAAAGAAAACATTTTTAACCGCAAAGAACGCAGAGGGTTAAAAACAATTAAGAATTAAACTTGATGCAAGGCTCTAACAAACTGAAAAAAAGTGCCGTGTTCCGAGTGCAGGGAGGTTTTTTCGTTCCGAAAAACAAGTAAGTGGGGGGATGGGTGGGGAGAGGTAACGGTTACGTATATGAAACGTTTGGCATTTCGAAGCTCTTTCCTGTCAAGTTAAAAGTGCATTTGATACGGGCTGAAATGCTTGATAACCCACTGACTGCCAAATGTTTTATATACGATGTTGTGTGGCGTTATAGTTTTAACTTTATCTTATCACAGTCAATAATAATTCCTTCAAAAACACGATTAAGATTATATTCATCCAAATAGTAATAATCCTGATTCAGAGTATTGTGCCATAATTCAAGTGCCAAAACTGCTCCAATTGCAAGTGTATCTGCTTTTGAAAACATAAAAAAAGGAATCTCATTTAATGAGTATAAAAAATCATTTTTATTTGGCGATAATTGTTTAACCTGAGATTGATGGATTAAATTGCCAATCTTTTTTGACGAACTAATCTTAGATAATACTTTCCGGTATTTTCTTTCACCATATTCACGAATATAGTTTTCTTTGAATATTTCTATTTTTTCAACAACAGAATACATTTTTAGTGTTTTAATGTTTTTATTATAATATCAAGTACCCTCTTATTTATTCTTTTAATTAATTGATTTTCGCTAAA
>JAQVNO010000060.1 GCA_028703095.1 Bacteroidales bacterium | reverse complement strand
CCGTCGAATGCTCGTCGGGTTATTGATTTTTATATGTTTTAAGTAAATATAAAAAAATAACCTTTAACCCACCCTTCGGAACTACAATCCGAAATGTTGTTAAAGGTATTTTGAACTGCAAAAGTATATTATTTGTTTTAATATATTGAAATACAAATTTATAAATAATTTAATATTTAAAATAAATGAAAATTAGCAACAAAATCAATGAAAATTTTAATTTGACACCCTTTTTTATTAAATAATTATTTAATTTAACCTCTTCCAAACCTTGCATAATTTTGGAAGCTTTTTTGAATAAACTCTTATGTTCTCAAATAAGAATTACCAATTATCATTTGTATCGTTTATATAATTGTCATTAGATAATAATGCTTTTTTAATTGCTCCCATTGTATCCCACGCCCTGTTAATTGCCCTATAAAATATATAACCCTCACGTGTTTTTTTTGTTTTATCAGAATAATTCCTTTTGCTTGTGTTAATTGGATAATAATCAATAATTTGTTCCTTCCAATCAGGGGGCACATAACCGGCTGTACCGCTATTATATTCGGATATATAACAATCAATATCTCTTAAATTGATTGTAATTCTCACTTTTCCCTCTTTAATTTCAAACTTAATGATATGCCAAAATGAATGTTGCACTGGGCTCCCTGAAAAACTTTTTATTTCGGCATATATTCCCTTGCAGACTATTAACCCCTTCTCCCTATCATCCATTTGAATAACTTTGTTTGCATCACCATAAGCCATTGTTAAATAATCATGCAAAATATAATAAATTTGTTCTTTTGTTTTATTTTGCACCTCCACAACCTCCTGAATATAAACAGAGTTGTTGATGGAGTCTACTTGCCACGTGCCCTCAATTGTTTTTAATATTTCAATTATTTCAGTTTTTTGAGAATATCCAACAATTTGAATAAATAAGAATGGGATTATAATTAATACTTTTTTCATTGTTAATTAAATATATATGTTAAATAATTACATTAAATATTTTTTGTATATTTTTTGCAAATGTAAACAAATAATTTAATTTATAATACACAAGTTAAAATGTATATCTTTTTTAATTTAAATTGTACACAAATATATTATATATAGATATAAGACTGAGGCGCATATTCAATGCCTAAGTCGGCTAATAAAAAGGGTTGAGAGTAATGTTTAATTTCACCTACTTCAATAGCATATGCTTTTTCCTTATTTAAAAAATATTCATCATAGAAATCTTTTGATATACCAGAATGTCTTTTTGTTTTTTGCCAAATTGATTCTATGTCATTACACAAGATATCTAAAATTTCAAACTCTCCAATAACTTTTTGTACCGGTGAAGAAGCATATACAATCACCCTTTTAACATCTTTTTTAAAAATGTTTTTTCTAAACTCATATTTTTTTGTCCCATCGAATATTTTATTCGCAAATTCTGGTTTGATAGATAACAATACGTTCATTGCTTAGAATATTTAATTATTTTATTGAAATGCTCTCTTGATATTTTACGAAAACCTCTTGGCATCTCCATAATGTTAGGAATAACACCTGTTTCATTTAACCATTTTAAGTTAGGCCGCTTTGGCAATGAATATGAATATAAAAAGTTAACAATAAATGGTCTTTTAATTAAGTGCTCTGGCTTATTATTCGGATTAAAGTTCCAATATTCCCGTAATTCTTGGTCTGTGAATACACTACGTTTTCTACATAAATAAATAAATGTCTCCTCATCCGGAATATTAATTATGACATTCTCTACAACACCAATCGTTGTAACTACGCCTGTATGTAATGCATTCCCTTTATCTCCTGTCCTGTAAAAAACTATTAAATCTCCACTTTTTAAATTTCTTTCTTTAGAACGAGATATATAAACTTTACTCAATGCGTTACGATATGGTTCGTTTTCAACAAAATCTTTTGGTGACTCAGTTTTTAAAATCGAGTCTGGAAATAATTCTGTATGATATTTTTGATAAATCGGAGTAATGTAAATATCACTTTCGCGAGATAAATATGGAAAAGTTAATTTTGGGTCTTCGATATTAACAACTACTTTATCTCTTGAAAATTCTTTTATGTAAACAAGTTCTGTCCCACTATTGGTGTTTTTATGTCCATACATTTGGAATCCCCATGTCTCAAGTAATGATATCAGACTTTTTTGTTCAGGTCGATTACTGAATATCGTAACGTAAATTTCACTAACTTTTTGCTTTAAGGCATTATCGAAAATTATTTTCAAAAATCTTTCACCTATCTTATAACCATTACTTGATACTTTAAATGTTCCTATTTTAAGCCGTTTTTTCTTAGAAAAAACTGGAAAAATATCATTATAATTATCTTCTTCTCCTTCGACTTTCAAATACAAAAATGCGGATAATTGATTGTCTTGATAACAAACGTAAGATATTTCATCAGACTTGCTTTTAAACCAATTTTCAAAGCCTTTATAATCTTCCCTAAAACTGTCGAAAAATGAACTTTTTAAGTCAATTTCTCCAAAATATTGTTTTTTTACTGATAAAACTTTGTAGTCAACTAAATCGGGGTTTTCCGCTGTTACTTTTTCAAGAAAAGAGTTAATCGTAAAAACCTTTTCAGAAATATCTAATAGCTTTGCCTTTGTATGAACTTTTTTATCTTCAGAAATTAAGATATCTATTCTACCACTATAAACTTCATTTAGAATATGAGAATCTATTATATCATTTTCGTTAGTGTCAATATTATGGCTAATATCAACGATTTTCCCTTCAAAAGGAGATTGAGTCTTGAGCTCATTATAACTTTCAAGCTTAATATTTAATGATTCGACTATTTCGGTGTTTTTATATTTATTTATTTCTATAACAGTCAAAGGGTGAATGTATTTTACAATTCTAAGTTTATCTAACCACTTAAACAAATAACCGATGTCTTCGTTTAAGACTTTAATGGACTCTCTATGAATAATAATATTTGTATCAAGTAGAGCTTTCAATATTTGTTTTTTTTATAAAAATATATACTCTGTTTTATTAAATATATTGCATAAATTTTTACAAAAGTACCATTTTTTCTTAAAACAAAAATTAACTAACACTTACCTCCATCCCATAGAACTCTGCGATTTTATCAATCACATCGAAGGGGGTGGAGAACTTGCCGGCTTCAACACTTTTGATGGTGTTCGGCTTTAATCCGGTACCTTCAGCCACTTGCTCAATTGTAAAGCCTCGCAGTATGCGTATATCTCGGAGCTTCGCTCCAAATTGTTCTCGTCTATCCATGTTAATTTGTTTCTATTAAATTATTAATACTCTCTGTTACAGACTTTAAATTTTCCGAATACTCAGATATGCTCACTATTTGAACCAGCAGAGTGTCGTTATTAGAACCTATTTTTGCCTGACTTGCTAATCGGTAATATCTTTTCCGCTCCTCTGTATATACTTCCTTTAAGATATCCTTTGCTTTCTCAATGTATTTAATGGCGATATTTAATTTTTGTGTGTTTTTTATGGTCATGGTGTGTTTGTATTAAATAATTTACAAAAGTAGTATTTTTATTTAATAATCAGAAACCACACGAAAACCCATACCGGTGAGGCTGCTGCCCGGATTGAGGTAGTTGCGACCCGCACTACGACAATGGCGAGCACCGATGATCCAAACACCGCCACGGTACACTCGGTACGCCCCGGATGCAGGACCTTTAGGATTTGTTTTTGCATAGCTTGGATATTCATCGTACCAATCACTACACCATTCCCACACATTTCCATGCATATCGTATAAGCCCCAGGCATTGGGAGCAAAGCTGCCCACCGGCATTGTTTTGCCTCTATTATATATTCCCTCGCTACACCATTCCATGGGGTAATTCCCATTATAATTGGCTTGTGTGGTATTTAAACATATACCTGTATTAAAATGGGTGGTAGTTCCCGCTCGGCAGGCATATTCCCATTCAGCCTCAGTAGGCAGGCGGCAACCCATATAGGCAGCAAATTCCGAGGCTCCATACCAAGTAACATATATCACCGGGTAGTTTTCATAGCCTGTAACCGGCACCCATTGCCCATCGGCATAATGCAACCCCCAATCATATATACGACTTAATACAATATCGCTTTGATAAATTAATGCTTGTGTAGGAAAGGCTCCTGCCGCATATTCTCCATCGCTGCCAATGTTTTTGGCATTTAAAAAGGCGGCATACTGGGCATTGGTAATTTCATACTTACTCATTTTAAACGCACTCAATGTTACCTGATGGGGTATTTCGTCATCCTCTCTGTTTGCTTGGTCGTAAGGGCTCCCCATGGTAAAGGTACCGGCGGGAATGGATACAAAGGCTATGGTGGGCTTAGTATATTCTTTTTCTTTCCAGGTACCGTCGCTATAAATTACCATTCGTTTTCCATCAATCACACGTTCACTTACAATGGTAGGCTTGGTTTGTGCCGCAGCATTCAAACCAAAAATGATTAGCAATAAAGAGATAATGTATTTATTCATAATAGGTTATTGTTAAATTATAACATTAAGTATTTTCGTTTTTATTAATTAATTCAATAAATTTTTCTGATATTTCGTTTTTCGTATAAATTCCAGATTTATAAAGACCTTCCAATATTTTTGTAAAGTATAGATATTTAAAAAATTCATTACTTAATGTTCTATGCATTGGATGTGGCAAAAATACAAAATCACCCTTATAGTCAGGCAATAATTTTTTAACATTATTTTTAACTCTTTCCCCAAAACAAAAAATTAACTTAGGATTAATGATTTTATACTCTTCTTTTAAAAATAAATTACTACAATTTAGCAAACAATTTTCATTATAGCCTTCATCAATATTTTTAAAACCATTTAATTCATCGTTTAGCCCGCATTTAACAAGATTTGTAAAGTAAGCATTTTGTAGTTTAAATGTAAAAATAATACTATTAAAAAGTTTTCCATATACTTTACCGCTGAAATTCTTAGGAAAATAATGTTTATCTTGCTTTTCATGAACCCAATACCACTCCTTAGATGGTTTTTTTTCAAAAGTATCAAACGTTCTTATATCGTAGAAACCACCATCAGCACCAGGTCCTTCCATCAAAAATATAATTCCATCTTTTTTCCACGTTGAAAAATCAATATTATTATTTCCAACTGCCGAAATAAAATCAAAAGAAGTTGCACCGTGAGAAATATTTTTGAGTTTAAAATTTTCATCTTTATTACTCAAATTATAATTTAATTTTTCACAACTTACACAAAAACCTTTAATAGGATGATGCATTTCATTGATTAGATATTGATTAAAATCATATTTATCAATATTTGTATCAAGAATTAAAAGTTTGTTAAAATTAAGTTGATTAAGTTCTTTGTTTATCATAAGTATTTAACTAAGATGGTTTAGGTAATTAAGACAAGTTTATATCTTTTTATAACTAATTATTTTTTTTACAAAAGTAGTATTTTTATTTAATAATCAGAAACCACACGAACGCCTATATCGATGCGGCTGACGATTGGATCATCGTATCGGCCGCGATCCGCACTCCGACAATAGTGAGCAATGTCGTTCCAACTACCGCCACGGTACACTCGGCGCAGCCCGGATGCAGGTCCTTTAGGATTTGTTTGTACATAGCTTGGATAATCACCGTACCAGTCATTGCACCACTCCCACACATTGCCATGCATATCATACAATCCCCAGGCATTGGGAGCAAAACTACCCACCGGCATTGTTTTGCCTCTATTTATTCCCTCGCTACAGCCCTCCATGGGGTAATAACCATCATAATTGGCTTGTGTAGTATTTAAACACTTGCCTGTATTAAAATGGGAGGTAGTACCCGCTCGGCAGGCATATTCCCATTCAGCCTCAGTAGGCAGGCGGCAACCCTTATAGGCAGCAAATTCCGAGGCTCCATACCAAGTAACAAATATCGCCGGGTAGTTTTTATAGCCCGCAGCCGGTACCCATTTCCCATCGGCATAATGCAACCCCCAATTAAATCCTCCATAGGCAAAATTCGGATTCAAATTCCAATCGCCTATACTTGGATAAATTAGTCGTTTTGTAGGAAATGCACCCGCCTCATATATTCCATCACTGCCAATGTTTTTGGCATTTAAAAAGGCAGCATACTGCGCATTGGTAATTTCATACTTACTCATTTTAAACGCACTCAAACTTACTTGGTGGGGTGTTTCATTATCCCTTCTGTTTACTTGGTCGTAAGGACTTCCCATGGTAAAGGTTCCGGCAGGAATGGAAGTCAATTCTATTTTTTTTTCATCATGTTTTATTTTTGTAGTGATAGGTATATGTTTAACTGTTTCAGGGGAATTATTATTTTTTCTTTTAAATAAAGAAGCTATAAACATTTTTTTATCTTCCCTTTTAGTAAATATAAACATTATCGCAACTATAATTATTGAAATTATAGAAAAGATAATAACTATTTGTATAAGTCCCAATACCATTTCTATTAAAGGTTCAAGCATAAAATAAAAAAATACAAATACCAATCCTGCCACAAGTAAAACCATCAAAACCCAATTAAAAAAATTCTTCATATAAATGTATCAATTATTTTTTTGCAAAAGTAAACAAATAATTTAATAGGTGAGGAATAGTGGGGGAAAAGATTTAACCACTTTTAATTACTACTGCTTTCAAAATATCAGTAGTGAGGAAATAAATCAATTCATGATTTTAATTAAATTTACTTTAATAGTTTCTTCTCGTATTATCTTTAGCTTGTAAATATGCTTCTTCATATGTCCAAGGTTTTATTTTGTTTATTACAGTACATAAATTATAGGTTTGAGGACTTGATATTACGTTTATAACTTCTTTAATAAACATACAGCAATTTTCAGGTTGTTCAATTATTTGTTCTTCTGCAAATCTAATAATGAAACAATTCTGTTCTAAAAAATAATTATTTCTTTCATCATCACTATTAATATAGTGTATCGGAATTTTTTTTTCAAAATCATATCTTTCATCAATTTCAATATCAATGATAAAGCCATTGTCTTTTGAAACATATAAAAAATCAGGGTAAAATGAAGATTTATATGTGTTGACTGCCATATTAATCTTCAACTCATCTGAAGGAAATGCTTTTATTAAATATTTAAGAAAAGAATCCTCATTTGCACCTTTTTTTATAATATCATTACTACGGTTAAAGGTAATTTTAGATTTAATCTCTCGTAAATATCTTTCATAAATATATTGCACTTTCTTAGGTTTAATTTTATTTTGAAAACGAATTAAATCTGAATCATATGAAGTCATTTTTTTATTATAATTTATCATATTATTCTCATAATTTTTTTTCTCAATTTCATATTTCTCTTTTAAAATCTTAATTTCAGGGGGATACAATTCTCGCCTCCAACTTGTTTTTTCATAATAAGAATTTATTTTAATTGAAACGATTAATGAAAATATAAAAACGATTAAAAGCATTATAGATAAAATATTTTCATATCCACTCGCATCTTCAGTAACTATAAATGTAACGTAGCCCCAAAATATAGTTACCAAAATTGATATAATACCCAAAAAACTAGTTTTAAATTTTATTGTATTACCTTCAACGTATTTATAATTGTCAGGTTCTTTAGGCATGGTTGGCCTAATAGGTTTTATAGGTGAATAATTAGATAATCCATATTCGTTAATAATAGTATTATCTGATACATAATAAAAATCGTCATTTAATATTTTATTTTTTATTTGTTCAGGAATGTATACTAAAGGATAATAATTATTTGATTCAATACTTAGTAAATTTTTTAGATTAATTATTTTTTTTGGGTCGTCTGTGTAAATACTAATGTAAGGTCTCATTTGTAATATATTTATATATCAATGAAATAAGATAGTAAGATGGTTTAGGTAATTAGGACAAGTTTATATCTTTTTATAAAAAATTATTTTTTTTTTGCAAAAGTAAACTTTTTTTTAATGTCTAAGGTAGTAGAAAGACGAAAAAGTGAAATTTGTCTCGTGTGCCGAGTGCGGTATGCCGAGAAAAACGTTGCTGGTCGCAGGTCGCAAGACGGTTTTTCCGGAACGAAAAAAACTCCTTCCCCCTTCCATTTATATTATATATTTTCGTACTTTTGCAAGGAGTTTAGAGATATTAGCTCAGTTGGTTTAGAGCGCTTGCTTGACAGGCAAGAGGTCACAGGTTCAAATCCTGTATATCTCACAATTAAGGATTATAGGTCTATATTATTTACCACAGACCGCATAAAACCTTAGAAATAGATTTTAATAGAAAAATAACACATTCCATGACATCCGACATACAAGAGCCTCAGGCTTCGGGAGAGCAAAATTATAATCTACGCGGCGTTTCTGCTTCGAAAGAGGACGTACACAAAGCCATTGCATCGATAGATAAGGGCTTGTATCCAAAAGCTTTTTGTAAGATAATCCCCGATTATCTAGGCGGCAGCCCGGAGCATTGCTGTATCATGCATGCCGATGGTGCCGGCACAAAGTCTTCGTTGGCATATATGTATTGGAAAGAAACCGGCGATGTATCGGTATGGAAAGGTATTGCTCAAGATGCCATTGTGATGAATACCGATGATGTGATGTGTGTGGGTGCTACCGATAATATGCTCCTTTCTTCTACTATTGGCAGAAACAAAAACCTGATTCCGGGGGAAGTAATAGCCGCTATTATTGAAGGGACGGAAGAATTTCTCGAAAAGCTGCGTGCCTTGGGAATAGGGATATGGTTAACGGGAGGTGAAACGGCCGATGTAGGCGATTTGGTACGTACCCTTATCGTTGACTCCACCTTGAGTTGCCGTATGAAAAGAGAAGAGGTAGTCGATAATGCCCGCATCCATGCAGGGGATGTCATAGTGGGTTTGTCATCTTTCGGGAAAGCAAGTTATGAAGATGCTTACAACGGAGGTATGGGTAGCAACGGTTTGACATCGGCACGTCACGATGTGTTTCATCATCAGTTGTCGGAACGTTATCCCGAAAGTTACGACCATGCCATTCCGTCGCATTTGGTGTATTCCGGCAAATACGGTCTTCTGGATGAAAGTGGGATAGAAGGTGTAAGCATGGGGAAATTGGTTTTATCGCCGACCCGCACTTATGCTCCCATTATCAAAGAAATCCTCAAAGCCCATCGTCGGCACATAGACGGCATGGTGCATTGCAGCGGAGGAGCACAAACGAAAGTATTGCATTTTGTAGATAACATGCATATAATAAAAGATAATTTATTTCCCGTTCCACCTTTGTTTCGTATTATACAAGAACAGTCGCATACCTCTTGGGAAGAAATGTATAAGGTATTTAACATGGGGCATCGCCTCGAAATTTATGTTCGCCCTGAAATAGCAGCAGATATTATTGCCATTGCCACTCATTTCAACGTGGAGGCTCAAATCATAGGACGTTGTGAAGCTGCCACAAGCAAAAAACTCACTATCCGCAGTGAGGCAGGGGAGTATGTGTATTAATTTTCGGTAAAAAGAATAGCTTATAAGTAGGTTCGTAAGCGCTTGATGCCGGATTTACGCAATTTTTTAAGTGCTTTTTCCTTGATTTGTCGTGCACCTTCGCGGGTGATATTAAATTTTTCTCCGATTTCGTCGAGGGTATATTCATGCGATTTCCCGATGCCGAAAAACATGCATATCAATTCTTTTTCACGATCATCCAATATCTCCATGGAGCGATTGATTTCGTTTTCCAAGGATTCTTTTATTAAGATGGAATCGGTTTGTGTTGCCTCGGTGCTAATAAAGGTATCGATAAAGTTGGTATCGTCTTCGGTGCTTATGGGAGCATCCATGGATAAGTGGCGGGCAGAAATCTTAATAACTTCCCCGATTTTATTAATGGATAAGTCGACTACTTCGGCTATTTCTTCGATGGTGGGTTGTCGGTTATACATTTGTTCCAATCGAGCTACTTCCTTTTTAATACGGTTAACGGCGCCTAATTGGTTGACGGGCAAGCGAACAATACGCGACTGGTCGGCGATGGCATGGGAAATGGATTGACGTATCCACCATACGGCATAAGAGATAAATTTAAATCCTCTGGTTTCGTCGAAGCGTTTGGCTGCTTTGATAAGTCCTAAATTACCTTCGTTGATAAGGTCTTGTAAGCCTAATCCTTGATTTTGATATTGTTTTGCCACCGACACCACAAAACGGAGATTGGCTTTTACCAATTTGTCTAAGGCATCTTTATTGCCGGCTTTGATTTGACGTGCCAATTCTACTTCTTCATCGGGACTTATCATTTGTTCTTTGCTGATATCCTGCAAATATTTTTCAAATGAACTGTTGTCGCGATTCGTTATAGAGTGTGATATTTTTAACTGTCTCATGTTTCAATTTTCTTTTTAAATAATTACAATGTAATGTTATAATAATACATAATGCCGTTGAGATAAAAACCTTCAACGAGAAAACTGCCGTTTCTATCGCCAAGAATTTTCTCGATGTCATCAACCGAAGCCACAGGCTTTTTATCGATGGCTATGATAATATACCCTTCCGTTACGCCGGCTTGTTTGAGTAAGCCGTTATTCAGTTTGGTAATTTTTAAGCCGTTAGTTACTCTGTACCTTGCTTTGGTTTCATCATCGATAGGTTCAAATACAGCGCCCAATGCTTCTGTAGCAAAATGGTCGTTGATGTCGATAATATCGGTAGTGCCGCGTTTGTTTTTTAATATAACATTAAGTTCTATTTCTTTATTGTTTTGGAGGAGGGTAAATGTTAATTTTTCTCCCGGGCGATGTTGCTCTAATATTTCTTTCAATTCAGAGAGAGAATTAACTTCATGACCTTCTATGGCTAATAAGATATCGCCTTGCATGATATCGGTATTGGCGATAGTCCCCTTAGTGTCTATGCTTTCGATTTGCATCCCTTTAATCTGTTTTAAATGCAAAGTGTCTGCTTTGGCATTATCAATTTCTGCAAAAGAGGCGCCGATGTAGACTCTTTGCACCCTTCCGTGTTTTTTAAGGTCTTCCACAATTTTCTTCACCATATTGACAGGGATGGCAAAGGAATAACCGGCATAAGAACCGGTGTTGGAGGCAATGGCTGCATTGATGCCGATGAGTTCGCCTTGGGTGTTTACCAATGCACCTCCGCTATTGCCGCTATTGACGGCAGCATCGGTTTGAATAAAGGATTCTATGGAGGTATTTCCTCCGAGTATATTCAGATTTCGGGTTTTAGCACTTATTATCCCTGCTGTTACCGTGGAATTTAAATTATAAGGATTGCCAACCGCCAATACCCATTCCCCTATGCGGATGTTATCGGAATTGCCGTATGTAATGGCGTGTAAATCGGTAGCATCGATTTTAAGTAAGGCTAAATCACATTGAGGATCGGTGCCTACAATGCTCGCCGAGAATTTACGCTTGTCGTTTAAGGTAACGCTTATGTTTTGTGCGCCTTCTACTACGTGATTGTTGGTAACGATGTAGCCGTCTTTATCGATAATAACACCGGAACCGTAGGCTTGATACATCCGTTGTTGCTGCGGACCGAAATTAAAAAAGCTGAAAAAAGGGTCTTGAAAGAAATAATCCCACATGCTGTGTTTTTGCGTCATTTCGGCATTTATATGAACAACCGTATGAATAGATTTATCGGCAGCATAAGTTAAATCAACATATTGCCCTGTTTTTGGTTGTGGATTTTCTTGTGCACAGCCTGTGTGTAAAAAAAAGACACTCACAAACAGTATTGATATTAAATTGATTTTTGTAGTTTTCATCTCTTTATGATTAAATCTCAATGTACATAATTTTTAATAAAAATCTTTTTATTTGCTATGAAATTTTGGGTTTCGTATATCAAAACAATACTAACGTAAAATTGTTTAATAGTGTTTCATAAAAATAGAGAAAATAAATCAAATGTTTATTTCTACTATTTCATTTGAGGGATGGCGTCTATGAGTTGCTTTGTATAAGGAGATTGCGGGTTTGCATACAGTAAATCGGCTTTGTTTATTTCTTCGATTTTCCCGTTTTTCATTACGATGATACGGTGAGACATGAATTTTACTACAGAAAGGTCATGAGAGATAAAGAGATAGGTAAAATTAAATTTTTCTTTTAAGGTGTTGAGTAAATTTAATACTTGTGCTTGAACGGATACATCCAAAGCGGAGACGGATTCATCGCAGATAATGATTTTAGGGTTTAATGCCAAGGCACGTGCAATACAGATGCGTTGACGTTGTCCGCCTGAAAATTCATGGGGATAATGATAAAAATGTTTTTCTTCTAAATCCACATGCTGTAATATTTCCATGACGCGGTCTTTTCTTTCTTTGTCGGTAGCATAAAGCTTATGCAGTTTCATGGGTTCCATGATAGCCATCCCAACCATATAACGCGGATTAAGAGAGGCGTATGGGTCTTGAAAAATGATTTGTAAATCTTTGCGAAGGCTTCTCATTTTGGAAGTACTGAGTTGAGAAATGTTTTTGCCACGAAAGATAATATCCCCGCTTTGGGTTTCTATCAAACGTAAAATGCTTCTACCTAAGGTTGTTTTTCCACATCCCGATTCTCCTACCAATCCTAAGGTTTCTCCTTCATAGAGTTTAAAGCTTATATTATCAAGAGCGTAAAAA
>JAQVNO010000176.1 GCA_028703095.1 Bacteroidales bacterium | reverse complement strand
TATGGCTTCGTCTGTTTGCAACCATCGATTTCATCGATGGCTATTTAATTTTAAGCCCTTCAGGCTTATGTTTTGTTATAGCATATACTAAAAGCAAAATCCGTATGTTTCGGAACGAAAAAACCTCTCGGCACTCGGGACATTTTAGTCAGTTCTCAGTTCTCAGTTTTCAGTTTTTTAGCGCCTTGCATCATTCATCAAATGAAGTTGGGAGATGATTAAAATGACATTGGGAAGTCTTGCAAAAGTTCTCGCCGAAACTCAAAATAGTTCTCGCCGGAACTCTATACACTTCTCGCCGAAACTTTAAACACTTCCCGCCGAAACTTTAAACACTTCCCGCCGAAAGTTTATTACGAGCTCCCATGCTCGTTGAAACGAGATGGGGACGTCGTTTTAAGGAGTTGGGGACGTCATCAATACAAGCATGGGAACTCATAAACACACATTCAATAATTGGGATTAAATTGCGCGATACATTCAAGAGATGCTTCGCTTCCATACGCTCAGAATGACGTTGATATAATGTAAAAAAAGAGAGGGCAGCAACCCAAACACATTTTTTCGGAACGAAAAAAAACGTCTTTCGGATTTTGACTTTCGACCGTAGACTTTAAAAAAAAGATTATTTTTGCAAAAAATTAGAAATGATTAAACGTGCCTTTGTAATTATAGGAGTCTGTATCGTAATAGGAATTGCTTTTATAGGCATACATTCTTTCTATTGTAAGAACGATTTTACAATAGGTCAGAAGATTGACAGTTTACACGGTGTGTACGTATATTACAATGGAAATGTGAAAAACATAAGCGGTCGTAGCCTAAGCGCAGATGGATATAATTTAGGATTACAATACCAATGTGTTGAATTTGTCAAACGCTATTATTACGAGCACCTGAACCACAAAATGCCGGAAAGCTATGGACACGCCAAAGATTTCTTTGATAGTACGATAAATGATGGAGAAAGAAACATTTTACGAAACCTGACACAATATACCAACCCGAGTCGTACCAAACCCAAAGTAAACGATATCATCATTTTCGATGGCAGCAGACTAAATAAATACGGACATGTTGCAATTGTTTCGAACGTAAAAGACGATGAGATAGAAATCATACAACAAAATCTTGTCAGATGTGGAAAAGCAAGAAGCTACTTGAAACTTGAATATACCAACAATACATGGAAAATCAATAACAAGCGTGTCTTAGGTCGTTTACGCAAAGAGTAAATTCAACACATCTTTAAACTAGTTCTTAAAATATTCATTAAAAAACCGACAATATTAAAAATAATATATATTTTTGCAAAATAAAAATTAAACATCATTTCGTTTAAGGAGTATCCATACATTAATATGATAAAAATGAAAAAAACAAAAAATTCAACAATGCTTATCTTTTTCATAGGATGTGCATTGTTATCGATGCCGTCGTACGCTCAGATATATGCGTATGGCATAGCTTTAGATTCCATCAAAGAAAGTGTTACGTCAAATCCCGCGGATTATCTGTTATTACATCAAAAGACCATTTATCCGGATTCTACACTTACTATCGACGATTATTTTTATTTGTATTATGGCAGTGCTTATCTCGACGGCTACTCCCCTTATAGTGAAGGAAATAATCTTAATGAGGTATATGATTTATTAAAAACCGGCAATTATAAGGAAGCCATTGATATATGTAAAAAGCAAATCATTGAGCATCCGGGTTACCTCAGACCATTTTTCCTTTTGGGAATTGCCTATGAAAATTTGGATGATACGCTTACTGCATCAAAATTTTTCAAAAGATATTATGACTATCTAAGCATCCCCTATTTTAGTGGAGACGGTACATCGGTGGAAAGTGCTTTTGTTGTCAGAAGTGTTGGCGATGAATATCTTATTATTAACGAACTTGATCTTAAATCGCAATCACAATCTCTTATCTTTGAGAAAAACGTGCCTTACGATATGTTGCAGGTAAAAGCAGAAAATGAAGAAGAAACACAAAAAATATATTTTAACGTCGAACTACCATTTATGAATGGACTGAATTTCATGAAGGATAGTAAATCAAACAAAAAAGCTGCAAAGAAGAAAGAAACAAAGAAAAAAAAGTCAAAAAAATAACGTTTTTTCACATATAAATAATAAAAAAGATGTCAAAAAAATCCCTTTATCAAAGCTTACGCTTACTTTTCATTATAAGTATATTCAGTTGTTACAATCTGAAAGGACAAGGGCAGGATACATTGTATCGCATTTATTCCGTTAAACTTGAGAAAGAAGTATCCTTGGATTACATTATTAAGGATATGAAAAATTATGATGTTCTTTTCTTTGGAGAAGAACACGATGATTCGGCAGCCCATTACTTGGAAAATAAGATAGTTGAAATGTTTTATGCTGCTTTTCAAGAAAAGACGGTTTTATCCCTGGAAATGTTTAGCCGTGATGTGCAAATCGTTATGGATGAATATCTGAAAGGATATATACGGGAAAGAGAATTCCGAAATGATGCAAGGGCATGGAGTAATTACAAGGATTATCGTCCGATGGTAGAATTTGCCAAAAAGAATCATTTCCCTGTTATTTGTGCCAATGCTCCCAATCGTTATTCCAATATGGTCGGGCGTCATGGTCCGGAGGTATTGTTTTCCTTAAGTGAAGAATCAAAACGCTATGTTGCTCCTCTACCCTATGATACTGCTACAGGCAACTATCATGATAAATTAGCCAATTTCTTTATGGAAACTACCATGAACAAAACTGACAGCGGGATGCCTAAAGCAATGGGGATGCCCACTTTTAACTTTATTGCAGCGCAATCCTTATGGGATGCAACGATGGCATATTCTATTGCCAATCAGCTGTCGGCAAACAAAAACAGCAAAATATTTCATGTCAACGGCAGATTTCACAGCGATGAAGGATATGCTGTCGTTACTCAATTGAAAAAGTATAGTCCTACAACAAAAACACTCATCATTTCATCGGGGAGTGATGACAGTTTCCCCTCTATCGATTGGAAACAATTCATTCATTTAGGCGATTATATCATCATCACGAATCCAAAGCTTGAACGATCGTATTAGAAAAACACTTAAAAACAACATACATGAAAAAACTTATTATATTTACAACTTTAATGCTGATAACTTTC
>JAQVNO010000059.1 GCA_028703095.1 Bacteroidales bacterium | reverse complement strand
GGAATATAAAATCATTTGAACAATTAGTTAAAGAGGTTGACCGAAGTGTATACTTATACAACAATGATAAACCACATATTAAGTTAAAAAGATTAACACCAATTATGTTCGAAAAAAATATACTTTTACAAAAGCAAGAAACAACTCAAAATCAAAAAAAAATTGATGTATTGGAGTATGAAATAAGGTAATTAAAATAAGTTATAACCGGTCAACCTTATTTAGGCATTAACATCTCGGCACTCGGCACTCAGCACTCGAGACGTTTTAGTCAGTTTTCAGTATTTTAGAGCCTTACATCAAGATTAATTCTTAATTTTTAATTATTCCAAATCACCCCTCGCTCCTATCTTGGTAGAACCTTGGGTTAAAAAAAACAAACACAAGCTAAAAGCATCGCTGATTACACCTTTATCAACGAAATAATATTTTCCTCGGGGATGCCTGTTTGTTTACTGAGGTATTTCCTTCCTTTGAGGGCTTCTATTTCGAGCATAAAAGCGAAACAGACATTGTGTTGGGAGAGCGGAGCAAATTGATCGTTTTTCGATTCTTGTTCAAGGAGTTTGAAAGTAGCTTCTGCGGTGCCGCCTGTTGCCAAAACATCGTCAAAAATAAGAATACGGTCGTGATAGTTAAGCAAAGACACATCCACACTGAGACTATCGGTACCATATTCCAACTGATAATCAACAGTACGCAAGGAATCGTAGGTAGGGAGTTTCCCTTTTTTGCGAACAGGCACCATGCCGGCTTCGAGCATACTTGCCAGCACACCACCCAAAATAAAACCGCGGGCTTCAATGGCTAAGACTTTGCTTACAAAAGGGATGACTTCCGAAACCTGTGTTGCCAAATCGGCAGAAGCAGCATGCAAGGTTTTCCAATTGGCTAACAAAGGATTTATATCCTGAAAAAGAATCCCTTTTTTCGGAAAATCCTGTAATTGTCGGATTAATTTTTTATATTCTTCCATGTGTTTAAAGTATTTCTTGTTGAGAACGCATCAACTGAATAAAACAATCTTCCGTATTGGGGGATATGTGTTTTATATCGGCAAACGCTATGTTAGCCGTTTGCATAAATTGTGTAAACTGTTCTGTTTTCTCTTCATCAGCCAAAACCACATTCACTTGTTGACCGGAAGCATAGGCATTATCTATCCAGTCAATTTCTTTTAATAAGAGAAGGAGTTTATAAATTTCTTTGGTAGCCACTGCCATTAACCGACCATTGAATTCGGAAAGAATTTGCAAGGGAGTATTTACATTCAACAAAGTGCCGTTTTGAATCAGTGCAATACGATTACACAAAGAGGCTTCGTCCATATAAGAAGTCGACACTAGGACGGTGATATTTTCTTGTTTGAGCATTTGCAAAATATCCCAGAACTCACGACGCGAAACCGGGTCGACACCGGTAGTCGGTTCATCGAGGACTAAAATCACAGGGCGATGTACCAACGCACAACACAAAGCCAGTTTTTGCTTCATCCCACCCGACAAATTGGCGGCTGCTCTATCTTTAAACGGCAGGAGTTGCTCCCATATCGGGCGTATCAAGGTATAGTTTTTCTCTATACTTTCGCCATAGAGCGTGGCAAAGAATTCAAGGTTTTCAATGCAGCTTAAATCCTTATAGAGTGAAAATTGTCCGGGTAAATACCCGATAATTTTACGTATCTCTTTGTATTGTGAATGCAAATCATAACCATAAATACGAGCTGTGCCGCTATCGGCATTGAGCAAGGTAACGAGGATATTAAAAAGTGCAGATTTCCCTGCACCATCCGGACCTATCAGGCCAAACAATTCACCCTGTTCAACAGAAAAAGATACCTCATTGAGGGCTGCTGTTTTACCAAACGATTTCGATATATTTTCTGTTTCAATAACTTTCATTTGATTTGGGCGCTAATTAAAAAACTACGTCCCCGGGCATGCCGATTTTAATATCGCCGTCGTTGATAACCCCTACCTTCACGGCATATACCAGATTTACCCTTTCGTTTTTGGTTTGTATCATTTTGGGAGTAAATTCCGATTCACCGGATATCCATTTTATTTTTCCTTTATAGAGTTTCATTTCCCCATCTTGTTTATCAATACGTACTTCGCAATCACCTCCTAACTTCAAACTTGAAAGCTGATCTTCGGTTACATACACTTTTAAGGTCATTTTTTCAAGATTGGCAACTTTAAAAATAGGACGCCCTGTACTAATAAGTTCATGATGATTCACATATTTCTTCATCACCACACCATTGATAGGACTTCGTATCAATGATTTTTGTATGCCGTCTTCGAGGGATGAAATCTGGAATTGCAAGGCGTCAATTTGAGAGAGAACGCTTTTATTTTGTACGGTCAAATTAGAGCGGGTAGCATCCAACTGGCTTCTTACCACTTGTATTTCCGTATTCAAATCATCCATTTGTTTATTGGTTGCGGCATTGGATTGCAACAGGCTTTCCAAACGTTTCTTTTCATTAAGCATACCTCTGAGCTTTTCCTGCAACGCTCTCACTTGCATCGGGATATCGGTTCTTTGAGCCAACATCCCTTCAATCTGTGCATTCAATTGCTGCTTTTGTAAATATAATTGCAGGGTATCTATCAAGCCCACGTATTGTCCGGCAGTCATACGCTGACCTTCTTCCAGTTTCAGTTCAATAATTTTTCCATTTCCTTCGGCAGAAACAATAATTTCTTCCGCTTCGAAAGAACCATAGGCATCGGCTTCTCCATATTTATTTGAACATGAAAATAAAAGAAATATAGCCGTTGAAAATAAAAATGCATAGCTGTTGTTCATAAAACAATTTTTTAAAAATTTGTCAAGTATGCAAAAATAGTAAATAATAAAAAACAAAAGGACACTTATTGTAAATTGTAATAAAAAAAATTATCACAGACAGAAGCATGCTATGTTATACTTTGTTTGCTTAATTTTATTACTTTTGCAAATGCTTTTATATCATAGCAACCAAAAGCATAAAACAATCTATGAGCTTGAATACTATTGGAATTAAAACTTTGGGTTGTAAACTCAATTTCAGTGAAAGTGCAACTATCGAACGTATATTGACCGAGAAAGGCTACCGTATTGTTCCTTTCGAGGAGGAAGCGGAGGTGTATATCATCAACAGCTGCGCCGTTACGGCAGAAGCCGAAAAGAAATGCCGTTACTATGTACGACACATAAAAAAACAGCATCCGGCATCGAAAACAGCCATTATCGGTTGTTTTTCTTCGCTTCGATTGGAAGAATTAATCCGGGAGCAAGAAGCCGACATTATTCTCGGGAGCAACAACAAAACGGAAGTTGTCAATAAAATTGAAAGCCTGCTGAAATCACCTTCGCAACACTTACCCTTATCCCAAGCCGACGACAAAACAGCTTTTGTCTCTGCTTACTCCTTGCACGAACGCACCCGTTCTTTTCTCAAGATACAAGACGGATGTGATTATTTTTGTGCCTATTGTACGGTTCCCTACGCACGCGGGCATAGCCGCAGCAACAGCATCGCCACTATTATCAAGGAAGCAAAGACTATTGTTGCTAACGGCATAAAGGAAATTATTCTTTCCGGTGTCAACATCGGAGATTTCAAAACAGGGGAAGGTGAAAATTTTTACAATGTATTGGAAGCTCTTATAGAAGTGGAAGGACTCCAACGCTTGCGTATTTCTTCGATAGAACCCAACCTCTTAACAAAAGAAATCATTGAATTAACCGCATCGACGAAGCAAATTCTCCCCCATTTTCACATCCCGTTACAATCGGGGTGCGACGATGTTTTACACCGCATGAAACGCCGCTACAAACGCGATGTCTTTGCCGAAAAAGTACATTATATCAAACAATTAATGCCTGACGCCTGCATTGCCGTTGATGTCATTGCCGGTTTCCCCGGCGAAAGCGAAGCGGATTTTAGGGATACCTATGATTTTATCCATCGTTTACCCATCAGCTATTTACATGCTTTTCCCTATTCGCGACGTCCCGGTACACTTGCTTATGACATGCCCAATCAACTAAGCAAAGTCTGTAAAAACGAAAGGAATCAACAACTTCTGGCATTATCGCATGAGAAGAAACACACGTTCTATACAGAGAACCTCCACAGCATACACAAGGTGTTGTTTGAATCGGAAACAAGTACCCGGCAACTTGTGGGTTTTACAGATAATTATATCAAAGTAATCGCATCCCTGCCAAACGATAATATAAATGCAATCCGCAACATACAACTTAGCGAACTCTTAGACAATGATACCGTCTTGGGAATAGCTATAAACGAATAATCTTATAAAAACTGTGATTCTTTTCAAAAAAAAACGTACCTTTGCAAGTGCTATCCTTAGCATTTAAAAAATTGATAATTATAATAAAACATCATAACACGATATGAGCGAAGACAAAAAAATAATTTTCTCCATGGTAAATGTGAGCAAGACACATAATCCGGGGAAACAAGTATTAAAAAATATTTATTTATCCTTTTATTACGGAGCAAAAATAGGCGTTCTCGGTCTAAACGGATCGGGAAAATCGTCATTATTACGAATCATTGCCGGTGAAGACAAAGCCTTCAACGGAGAAGTCGTTTTTTCTCCGGGTTATACGGTAGGTTTTTTACCGCAGGAGCCAATATTAGACAACAACAAAACTGTCAAAGAAGTGGTCATGGAAGGCGTTGCTGAAGTAGCACATATTTTAAAAGAATACGAAGAAGTCAACAACAAATTCATGGAACCCATGAGCGATGAGGAGATGAACAAACTCATTGAACGCCAGGGAGAGCTCACAGAGCTCATTGATCAGCATGATGCTTGGGAATTAGATACCAAGCTCGATCGTGCCATGGACGCCCTCAATTGCCCCGATGCCAACCTATCGGTAGCTACCCTATCGGGAGGTGAACGCCGCCGTATTGCCTTATGCCGGCTCTTATTGCAAGAACCCGATATTTTACTTTTGGATGAGCCTACCAACCACTTGGATGCCGAATCGGTACAATGGTTGGAAATGCACCTTCAACAATACAAAGGAACCGTTATTGCGGTTACTCACGACCGTTATTTCCTTGATAATGTAGCCGGCTGGATATTGGAACTCGACCGTGGCGAAGGCATCCCCTGGGAAGGAAATTACTCTTCCTGGTTGGAACAGAAAACCAATCGTTTGAAACTGGAACAAAAACAAGAATCCAAACGTCAAAAAACGCTGGAGAGAGAATTGGAATGGGTACGCATGGCTCCCAAAGCGCGACAAGCCAAATCGAAAGCCCGTTTGAATGCCTACGACAGATTATTAAACGAAGACGTCAAAGAGAAAGAAGAACGTCTGGAAATCTTTATCCCCAACGGTCCGCGACTGGGAAGCAATGTCATTGAAGCTGTTGGCGTAGCCAAAGCTTTCGATAACAAACTATTGTATGAGAATTTAAATTTCACCCTCCCTCCCAATGCCATCATAGGCATTATCGGTCCCAATGGCGTTGGAAAAACAACCCTCTTTCGCCTCATCATGCAAATGGATACCCCCGACAAAGGAGAATTTAAAGTAGGTGAAACGGTCGTCTTAGGTTATGTTGACCAGCAACACATAGATATTGACCCCGAAAAAAGTGTATGGGAAGTCATTTCAGGGGGGAACGAACAAATACAATTAGGAGGAAAACTCATTAATTCGCGTGCTTATATTGCCCGCTTTAATTTCAGCGGTGCCGATCAAGGGAAAAAAGCCGGTGTGCTTTCCGGTGGAGAACGCAATCGTTTACATCTAGCGATGGCATTGAAATCGGAAGCCAATGTTTTACTGCTGGATGAGCCTACCAACGACATTGACATCAACACATTGCGCGCATTAGAGGAAGCCCTCGACAATTTTGCCGGCTGTGCCGTTATTATTTCCCACGACCGCTGGTTCCTCGACCGTGTGTGCACCCACATTCTTGCCTTTGAAGGCAATTCCGAAGTCTACTTCTATGAAGGTAACTTCAGCGAATACGAAGAAAATCGCAAAAAACGTTTGGGCGATACAACCCCCAAAAGAATACGCTATAAAAAACTAATCGGTTAATTGTAAACAAAAAAAAATGAAAAGACTCTATATCACTACCTTCTTCTTTTTTTTGCTATTTATCCTCATTGCAGGCATTGTGCTGATTTCACAAAACAATGAGCAAAAGCCACAAAACGAAGATTACCATAAAGCATTCTCCGGCAGTTATGCCTTGTATTCACCTCCCCTGCCCGATAGTTTAAGCTTTGCAGGCGAAAGCGTTCCTTTGAATCAATACCATATTAGAGAAGCATTGGACAGAGAATTATTGGTAAATGTTTACTGGCAATCAAATGTATTGCTATATATAAAACGAGCTTACCGCTATTTTCCTGTGATTGAAGCTGTTTTAAAAGAAAATAATCTTCCCGACGACTTCAAATATCTCGCCGTGATTGAGAGCGGACTGACGAATGTTGTATCGCCTTCAAAAGCGGAAGGATTCTGGCAATTTCTAAAAACCACAGGCACAAGTTTCGGCTTAGAAATAACTCCCGAAGTAGACGAACGTTATCATTTGGCAAAAGCCACAAAAGCAGCCTGTGATTATTTGAAAAATTCATATAAATTACACGGCTCTTGGACTGCCGCTGCTGCTGCTTATAATATGGGAGACGGTGGCTATAAACGCACTGTAACTGCACAGAAAACAACTGCTTATTGGGATTTACACCTGAATGCAGAAACAGCACGCTACGTATATCGCATTTTAGCCGTGAAATTAATCTTTGAAAATCCCGAAAGGTATGGCATCAAATTACGATTAAAAGATTTGTATCAACCCATTCCTTGCAAAATTCTAAAAGTAGATACCGGCATTGTTAATTTGGTGGATTTTGCCTTGCAACAAGGGATAGATTATAAAACACTGAAAGATTTTAATCCTTGGTTAAGAGGTACATCTCTCACCAATAAAACAAACAAAACCTATGAAATATCGATTCCTAAGAAAGAATATTTAAGCTACCTAAAGCAAATAGAAGCCATCGAGCAGCACGAATTGTATAAGGGAGAGAAACCTTAATGCTTCCTTTGTTGTTCCAATAAAAGGGCAAAGTCATACAAGTTTTTCACTTGGATATCTGCTTGTATGCGTGTGCTATTTACTTTATTCACCCATACTGTTTTCATTCCGGCATTTTGCCCGAACAATATATCGGTATAAGAATCACCAATCATAAGCGCTTTCGCAAAATCAATACCCGGGAAATCTTGTTTTGCCTGCAAAGCCATGCCTGTATTCGGTTTACGCATGCGGTGGTTTTCGTTAGCCAAATGGGGAGAATAATACACCTTATCGATGGCATAATCCAATTCCTTCATCATATAATCGTGAACTACAACCAAATCATCTTCGGTCATAATTCCCTTTCCTATTCCTTGCTGATTGGTTACAACTATAATTTTCCCGAAGATTTTTCTAAATATTTGAAAAGATTCTTTTACCTTATCCAATAAAATAAATTCTTCTACTTTGGTAGCATAGCCATCATAGATGCGTTTATTGATAACACCGTCTCTGTCGAGGAATAAAGACCACGAAGCATCAATAGCTTGCAGAAAAACTGAGGAGGATATCATATACAATATATTATGTGACTCCGGAGGGATTCAAACCCCCGACTTTCAGAACCGGAATCTGACGTTCTATTCAGCTGAACTACGGAGCCTGTACTCGTTAAAAGATAAACCCGAATTGAAATTCAAATCCGCGGGTATTGGCTTTTACCGCTTGTTTCGTGAGGTCATTTACGTACGTCTTCCTAAAGGCATTGGTAAAGCCGTTATTAAAAGCAAAAGCAAAAGATGCTTTGGTATTTCCTTTGATAATAAAATCAAAACCTACACTTACTAAGAGCGCTTCCCTTAGAAAGAATGTCTTTTTGTAATTGTCTATTTTATTAAAATCTTGATCAAAATTTGGTTTCTTGACATTATCATTACTTTTTGAAGATACACAGATACTGTTGTCCATCCCTATCAAACCAAAAATCACAAAGCGTCCGAAAGGATCTGTTTTCAACTTAATAGCTACGGGAATGCTCAGATAAGCCATATTATATACTGAACGTACGTGTGAGCTATCTTTAATTGTATTTGCATCTACCACATAATTATCAAAGAATGACAATTCCGTACGAATATGGCGTGCATTGATACCGGTATGAAAATAATAATTTTGCATGGTCTGCACTAAATTAATGTCAACGCCTATTCCATAGACGCCTCCTATCTTAGCCCCTTCACTTTCATATCCTGTAGTTTTCGGACTTGCCCACATAATAGTTGGACCGCCAAAAAAACCGGCTTCTACCAATCGAGGTCTTGTTTCAAATTGTGCAAAAAGCGTTTGCATGGATAAAATGCAAACCAAAACAATAATACTACTACTCTTTTTCATTTTTTTGGTTTTAATTATGGATGCAAAAATACTATTTTTCTTTATACCAATGCAAGCTTATACAATTCTTTTTAAACCAAAGTCTGTTTAAATTTACACATTTATAATCTTTGCTTCACTACTTCAAACAATAGTATACCGGTGGCAACCGATACATTGAGTGATTCGACGCTTCCGAGCATGGGAATACGCACATTTACATCGCACAAAGACAATATCTCGGGGGAGATACCTTCTCCTTCGTTGCCCATAACAAGACAAAGCGGAGTTGTCATTCCCTGCTCGAAAAACATTTTTTTTGCTTTTTCAGTGCAACCTATCAAGCTGATTCCGGATTGTTTGATATACGTTAACACTTCCTTCGGGCTATCATGACGACAAATCGGAATTTTATGCAAGGCTCCCGACGAGGTTTTAACGGCATCTTCGTTGAGTTGAGCCGTGTTTTTGGTCGGAACAATAATTGCATGCACACCGGCACATTCCGCACTTCGGGCAATGGCTCCCATGTTGCGAACATCGGTGATTTTATCCAAAAACAATAAAAAAGGGACTTCTCCTTTTTCATATATTGTTGGAATAATATCATATATACTTTGATATTCAACCGATGACATAAAACAAACAACGCCTTGATGATTGCCTCCCGTAAAGCGATTCAAACGTTCGACCGGCACGTACTGAAAAGGAATGTTACGGTCGCGTATCAGTTGAAACAATTCACGAAACATTTCGCTGTGAGCTCCTTTTTGTAAAAGGATTTTATCTATGTCTTTATTCTCATTGATGGCTTCTATCACAGGACGAATACCATAAATTAAATTCGGATTTTTAACACGTTGCTGCTTAAACATCATATTTTCTTTTTTGCAAAAGTACACAAAAAAACACTATGCAAGGGTGGTGATGTGATGATTTAGTTTTCAGTTTTCAGTTTTTCAATGCATTGGAAATAACACGCGGATGATGTGGATGCGACGGATAAACGCCGATATGTAAGCGGGTGATTTACATTCACCCGCTTACTCTGAAAATGTACAATGTGTTTTACTTACTGATTTCCACGAATTAAAAAAACTATCAGCTGCAAGTTCTCTGTTTTTTATAAAGTAATATAATCAATAACATAAACCTATAAAATCCGAGTATTTTAAAAATAATGATTATTTTCTTATTATCGACCTACAATATTTTTCATTAATCCTTTCTATCAAGTTGTATTCTATAATAGTGATTATAGCCGCTCACAAATTCATTCAAAATAAATTCTGTGATTGCATATTTCCCTTTAGCTAGAGTACCATATTTTATATTTGAAAATGTAAATTCTGATTCTTTAGATGTACTAAATTTAAATCTTCCGGTATATCCGGGAATATATGCGCTATCCTTTCCATTAAAAGTAACTACTAATTTACCTTGATCTATAAACATAACAAATCCTTTATCAATACTATCCGGAATATTTATCTGATTATAATTGCTTCCCTTTGTAAGAGTTATTAACCACCCTTCCCCTACTGTGAGTTCATATTCATTATTTTCCTCAGTAATAAAAACGGAAATTTGATACAAACCTGCAAGTTTATCCGATTTAATTTTCACAACTTTTGTTTCACTTACATCTCCTGCTTTAAAAGTAGCGGTTTGTTCTCCTACAAGGTCATAATCTATTCCCGAAACATTTACTGTTGAACCATCGGAAGCACTCACAAATTTAAGTACATCTTCATCTGTACTCCCTAAATCGATAATAATATCTTCGGAAAAAGTTAGGGTTACTTCCTTTTTACAAGAATAAAAAGCAAGCATAAAAAATACTGCAATAACTGCAAAAATACTTTTTTTCATTTTTCTAATTTTTAAAATTATTTTATTTCATTAATTTTTCATTCACTTTTCTTTCAAATAAAGGGACTAATTCTTCAAAAGTGCATTTTTCCACAAAAATGGTATCCCCATATTCTATTAACCTGTAATGTTCATCTAATTCATATTCTTCGTAAACATTTTGTAATAATTTTTTATCAATAATAATATTATCTTTCGACAAGCTATAATTTTTTATTAAACTTTCTGCAAAGTTACTTGTAGGATTATTATCATATAGAATATAATAAATCTGATTTTTTTGAAAATCTTTCAGATTATTCTTCATTTCAGACATTAGAAACTTTAAACAACTTCCACATGGATAATTTAAATTAATAATGATAACCAAAGAGTTTTTAGGAATATGTTTCTTTTTTAAATACTTATTAATTGAAATTTTATGCTTCTTTTTCACAACCATTTTCATTAAATGACTTTTTTCATACTTTTGCCATGATATTTTTTTCGGTGTTTTTTCCGGTAAAACCAAATAGGATAAATTATTGTGTTTGTTTAATGATGACAATTTATTATTAAAATAATATGGTGTTTTATAGTTTTTGTTATCAAACATATAAGCAATGTGATTAAAATTTGAATCCATTACTTCTAAAATCAAAGTCGGCACATAACTTTTATAATTCCAAATAGAAAGCCTTCTGATATAGTAATTTTCACTGCTATACCATTCAGGTTTGAAAAACCTAATATCCATATAATTTTCATTATTTTTTCGAGAAGCAATATCAATATTTTGAAATGTATTATCATAAATGCATTTAATCAATAACAAACTATCTAAATCAAAATCATATTGGTATAAATAATTTGAATAAGGAAAAAAAACAATGATATCTTGATTCTTGTCAAAACATATTTTGATAAATGAAAAATATGTATCAGGATGAAATTTTTTTCCAATATCTTGTGTCGGAAATTTAACATTCAGCATTTTCAACGTTTTATTAGCTAAATTATATGAACATAATAATTTCGGATTGAATTTGACGAAATTACTATCATGGATTGGTGGACTATAAATACCCAAGGGGATTAATAAATTTCCATCTATGATTCTATTTTCCCTAATATCTTGAATAGCATATTCAATCATATAGTCAACATTTCCTTTATAAATATAGGGAAGTTGATTTAAACTATAGGTATTCACAACTTCACCTTCTTTATTTATTAATATAAAATCGAATTGATTATCAGTTTTATTAAAGATAAACACTCTTCTATAAAAAATAAAAATGGAATCATGATTATGATAATATATATGATCAATCGAATAATGAGGCGTTTTCTTTAATTCTATTGTTTTTACTTGGTGTGTTTCATAATTATACACAAATAAAGTATCCGATCCTGAATTTAAAGCGACAAAAAACAAACTGTCATTTATTTTATTATAACACTTATGATCTCCCCACATTGATAAAGTATGACTATCATTAAAGTTAATAAAATATTGTTCCTCTTCATTAACTTTTACAACTTTAAAATCAAGAAAAGAAAATAATTTATTAATGTTTTGGCAGCTATTTAAATGGATTATAAAAAGAATCAGAAACAAACAAAATGATTTTTTCAACATAATAGTTATCTTTAATTTTTTATAAAACACTAGTCCACTCTATTGATTAAATGAATGAGTGAACTAGTATCAATAATATTTGAAAATTTAATCCCATTTATATGCATATTTCCATTGCATACCATCATATGGATCTTGGTAATGTACCCATATTCCTACTCGAGTTGCATCGCCATATACCCATTCGGCATCTCCACAAGTAGTTCCAACATACTGACAATGTATATCAATTAATCTACCGTAAGAATTAAACTCAACTGAACCTTCTCCTCGAGCGTTATCCCTTTTAGGACTGGGAAGTCCTAATATAGGAGTTCTATTTGGATCATTTACCCAATAATAAACATCAGGGTCATCTTCATATTCATAAAAGGCGTCACTCATGTCTTTTTGAATTTTATTTGGATTTGAAGCAAGAGTGTTATCATTAATAGATTCTTTCTCGCACGAGACAAATATTCCTACGCCTATAGCTGCAACACAGAAGGTTGCTATTATTATTTTTATTTTTTTCATATTCTTATAAATTTAAGAGTTAAACTTTATTTATTCTTGGTTTTTATACATTCTTTGCATGTTTTCTATCTGTTTTTTTTGTACCTTTGCAGGGACAAAATGTGTCAAAGTCAAATATAAACTTTAGGGTTTAATCCTCCTTGTAAGTGCTTAAGGGATAAGTATTAAAGTGCTTCAACTCATTGTACTTATCCCTGTCCTTCCGAGTCCTCGCTACTGCAACCGGGACACTTTATTGCAGTAGCTCAAAGCAATACATTTAATAAGTACATATCTCCAATTAAAACCACTTCTTCTATAAATAAATA
>JAQVNO010000175.1 GCA_028703095.1 Bacteroidales bacterium | reverse complement strand
AATTAATAGAAAAAACAGAAATAGAAGATGTTATTTTTAAAAAATACAATTCTAAATATTACATTCCCTTATGGATAGCTTTCTTTTTAATAGTGTTAGATGTACTTTTGTATAATAAGAAAATCATCAGGTTATCGCATTTTTCTTGGCTGAATAAGAATATGATGGGAGTTTTTTTACTCCTTCTTCTAAGCGTTAATATACTGCAGGGACAAACCCGAAATGAATTAAAAAGTTTACGAAAAGGTAACTTTTATTATTTCCAAGCTGAAAAACTAGAGAAAGAAGCTTTACAATTGCAACAGCAAAAAGGGGAATTAAATCGTGAGCAAATAGCTGAAAAAAATCGACAAGCGCAACAAAAATATCAAAATGCCTCTACCGAGTATTTAAAATCAAAAGCTTATAATACAGATTATTATAAAAGTGATTTTAATTTAGGAGCTTCATTATATAAACAAGGGAAGTATGATGAAGCCGCTAAATTATTCGAAAAGGTGGCTTCTATGAATACTATTGATAAAAAGTCGAAAGCAAAAGCTTTTCATAATATGGGAAATAGTTTGTTACAACAAAAGAAATATAAGGAAAGTATTGAGGCCTACAAAAATGCATTAAAATTAAATGCTTCGGATATGGATACTAAGTACAATCTGGAATATGCAAAACGTATGCTTGCTGCTCAGCAACAACAACAGCAGCAACAGAAACAACAACAGCAACAAAAACAAGAGCAACAAAAACAAGAACAACAAAGTAAAGAAGGAAATCAACCTAAAAACGACCAAAAGCAACAACAAGAGCAGCAGAAACAAGACAATCAACAAACACAGGAAAAGAAAAAAGACGCAGAACGTCAATTAGATGCCTTACAGCAAAATGAAAGACGCACACAAGAAAAAGTCAAAGAAGCTGAAATGCAAAAATCAAGAAAGATAAAACAAGAAAAAGATTGGTAATATAAGAAAAATTACAGAAAGCATGAAACGACTCTTTTTACTAATTGGAATAATAATACACGGTGTTTTTGTATATACACAAGATATTCAGATAAAAGCATCAGCACCTGCAAGTGTTAGCACGGGTCAACAATTTCGGTTGACATATACGTCTAATGAAGAAATATCAAATTTTGCCTTGCCGGACATTCGGAATTTTACGGTTTTAAGCGGTCCCAATGTTTCTTCAAGTACCAGTATTCAAATTATGAATGGAAAAACAAGCAGAAATTCTACATATACCTATACTTATATTTTACAGGCTATTAAAGAAGGGACGTTTGAAATTCCCGCATATGTCTTCAAAGTAAATGGTCAATCGATACGTTCAAATAGCTTACGCATTCAAGTATCAGGAGGAGCTTCACAATCTGCACCACAAGGGAGTAATCAAAATCAGTCGACACAAGGTCAAGGATTTGATAAGAATGACTTTTTCATAAAAGCTTTTGTTTCCAATACGCATCCATACATTGAAGAGCAGGTAATTGTGCATTATAAGCTGTATTTGTCTTCACAAGCTCAAGGTTATCAAGCATCAATTAAAAAATCACCACAATCAACCGGATTTTGGACTTATGAACTGAATGATAGAAATGTGGAACCCCCACAGTCTAAAGAAACGATAAATGGCAAAACGTATATTGTGGTTGATTTATATGATATTGCCGTTTTTCCGCAAAAAAGCGGGCAATTGACCATATCACCCCTTGAATTACAGGTGATAGTACAAATACCAATACAGCAACAAGCAAGAAGCAACAATCCTTGGGATATGTTTTTTAATGATCCTTTTTTTGGAATGGGAAGACTTCAAAACATTGAATTGAATGTAGTGTCTAATTCGGTAACCCTCTATGCGAAGCAACTTCCGCAACCTAAACCATCCGATTTTTCGGGTTTAACAGGGGATTTCAGCATACAGACTAAAATAACAAAAGATAAATTGTCGACCGATGATGCAACAAATTTTATAATAAGTATAAAAGGTTCAGGTAATATACAACACATAGAAGCTCCCAATATACAATTTCCTTCAGATTTTGATGTGCATGAACCCATCGTTACGGATAATATTCAAAAAACACCGAATGGAATTTCGGGCACTCGTAGCTTTGAGTATGTTCTGATTCCACGTAGTGCCGGAGATTTTACTATTCCACAAGCCGCATTTACCTATTTTGATAAAAATAAAAAACAATACATCAGCATTCAATCGAAAGAAGTTCCACTTCACGTTGTTCAGGGAAAAAATCAGGGAAGACAATATATGAGTTCAACGAATAAAAAGAATGTTACTATTCTTGGAGATGATATACGTTTCATACAAACGAAAAATCCTACATTACGGACGAAGGCTTCTGATTTTTTCTTATCACCTTTGTATTACTTCTTACTTTTTATTCCTTTAATAGGTTTTATTTTATTTTATATTCTTTTAAGAAAACAAATAGAAAATAAGAAAAATTTTGCTATGATAAAAGATAAGAAAGCTTCAAAATTAGCAAGAAAACGTTTACAGAAAGCCGAAAAATACCTCAAAAGCGGAGACAACGAACAATTTTACATTGCCATTTCGCAAGCATTGTGGGGATACATCAGCGATAAATTTTATATTCCTCTCATGGAATTGTCTTTGGATACTACTCGTTGTAAATTGGAAGAAAAATCCTTGAACGCTGAACTTATTGATGAATGTATGAATGTGCTGAATCAATGCGAATATGAGCGTTTTGCTCCTGCTACTGCGATAAACGGAAAACAAATGTACGAAACAACATTTCAATTTATAAGCAAAATTGAAAATGAATTAAAAAAGAATAATTCATGCTAAAGGGTATCTATCCATACCTATTTCCCTAAGCTAACTGTTGTTTTGGGTTTACTTATAATTTATTAAATTGTATCGTTTTTAACGAAGACAGTTTGCTTTGATTCATGTTAATTATTACACTCAACGAAGCGGTCGAATAGTTTAATCGAATATGTTTTTATTTCATTCATGGAGTTGCTTGTTTTCTGCGATTTAATGATTATATTATTTTTATATTAATTTACTATTCTGTTGAATTACAATGTATAAATAATTTTAAAAAATTTAACATTAATGTTTGTTTTGCATTAAAAATCATTATTGTCCGATAAAAATTTAAAAATAGTTAAATTTAATTTTAATGCATTGAATGTCAATTGTGATATTTTT
>JAQVNO010000058.1 GCA_028703095.1 Bacteroidales bacterium | reverse complement strand
AGAAATGTGGTATCAGCATATGTTAAAGGTAAATCAATATCACATAAACGTATGGTATCATAAAATGTATAGCTTGGGTTAACATACAAGTGTAACATTACTAAACTATCGCAACCTGTAGATAAGGTATAATGAACGGGATACACACCGTTTGTTGTTCCGATTGGGAAAATACTATCGCCATATGTTAAAGGCAATTCATTATCACAAATTGTTAACGAATTATTATGGTTATAACTTGGATTTACGATGAGGGTGAGAGTAATTAAACTGTCGCAACCACTTGGAAGTGTAAAATGCACAGGATAATTACTACTTGTAGTGGTAGTAGGGAAGATGCTGTCCCCATAATAAAGAGGTAATTCATTGTTGCAAATACTAATAGTATCAGTATGAGAGTAAGATGGATAAATAATTAGATGTAAGTTAATTAAACTATCACAACCTGTATTTAAGGTGAAATGAACCGGATAAGTGCCGGTAGTTGTACCTATCACAAACGTACTGTCTCCATATGTAAATGGTAAATTACTTTCACAAATACTTACTGTATCATAGTGATTGTATGTTGGGAATATCTTTAAAATAAGGTTTATTATACTATCACATCCCGTCGGTAATGTAAAATGTACGGAATATGTACCACTAGTAGTGCCAAGACCGAAAACACTATCTCCATACACTAAAGGTAATTCATTGTCACATATAAATAATGAATCAAAATGTTGATAGGTTGGATTAACAATCAAAGTCAGGGTTATTAAACTATCACATCCAGTTGCTAATGTAAAATGAACAGGGTAATTGCCACTAAGAGTGCCTATAGGGAAAACACTGTCTCCATAACTTAAAGGGAATTCATTATCACAAAGAGTAATAGTATCTTTATGGTTGTAGGAAGGATTTATGTATAATGTAAGTTGAATTAAACTGTCACATCCGGTTTGTAAGGTAAAATGAACAGGATAAGTACCATTACTTGTTGTAAGTCCAAAGATGCTATCGCCGTAGGAATAAGGAAGATCATTGGAACAAAGGGTAACAGTGTCATAATGTTTATACGTAGGATGAATATTTAGTCTAAGTGCAATCAAACTATCACAACCGGTAGGTAAGGTAAAATGAATCATGTAATTACCACTTATGCTGCCTATAGGGAAAATACTATCTCCGTAATTTAATGGTAATTCATTATCACAGATACTAAGTGTGTCATCGTGGTGATAGTTTGGATTTACAATCAAAGTGAGGGTTATTAAACTATCACAACCGGTAGGTAAGGTGAAATATATTGGATAATTTCCACTTGTTGTTCCGATGGTAAAAGTGCTATCGCCATAAGTAAGAGGAAGCTCATTGTCGCAAATTGTGATTGTGTCTGTATGGAAGTAACTTTGATTCACATGGAAACTTGTACGGATGGTATCATTGGCAGTGTTTTCGTCAACGTTATCGATGTAAGCAAGAATATAATATGTACCGGTGTCAACAAGTAGAAAGTCATTTACAACTAAAAAGGTATCACTTTGTAAGCCATTTATACTTCCTGTCTTTAGAGTAGTATCCTTTTGATACGTCATGGCACCACTGATTTTGACATGAATACATACGGAATCTGTTGAAAAATTTATTCCTGTAGATTTGATGTTAGTTAATGCAACGTTTACGTCTGTAGTGTTTTGAGAACATAAATTAGATCCGTTTGCCGGTTCGGTTATGTTGCTGACTGATAGGTCGTATTTGGCTTCATACGCTCCCATGCTTGTTGTAGTTTTACGAAGGAGCCCTTTGATATCTTTTAGTACGTCTGCATTTCGAGGGCAATTTAACCCTACACTACTGGCTAATTCCATGCTGACATTGAGATTGATAAAAGTAGGATTGACACTGACAGAATTATTATCTTTGCCTACTGCAGTTTTCCAGGTAGAGAGTAAAGTATAATTTCCGGAATAATATCCTATGTATGTAGGTGCATAATAATTATTATAATCTAATGTCAAATCGGAGGTGTTTGCAGCCAAGTAAATAGGATACCCAGAGTTTATAAGCACTATATTGTTGTTTTTAATAGTGATTGGATATCCGGATGATATACTTCCAATATAAATCCCCCTACAATTAGACCCTCCATTATTCAAAATAGAATTATTAATAATGTTCGATCTACTATAATAATACGAATATATGCCGTAGGAATAATTAGTTGTATTTGTAATGATTTCGTTATTAGCAATTAATCCCGGATTATAGGTGTTGTAATAATTGAAATAATAATAGATGTAGATACCATAGGCGTAATAAAGTGGTGTTAGCGTTTTAATTTTATTGCCAGTAATATTGGCATTTGCGTAGCCAATACGGATACCATAATAATAACTGTAAGAGGGATAAGTAGATCGAGAGTGAATTATGTTCCCCGATACGCTTTGAAAATCTCCGTAATATAAATATAATCCACAATAAAAAGAATTAGTAATACTATTACTATCAATTACAATATTTGTTCCATATACATAATTACTTATGTATTCTCCCCCATAGAGATATATCCCATAATATCCTCCGTCAATAAGGTTGTTTTTAATAGAGATTGAATCAAGTATTCCCGTACTATTGGCTTTATATATGCCTATATTAGTAGTACTTGTAGAAGTCGGATCCATTTTAATTTTACAATTATTAATGTCAATATTGCTGCAACTATTCGTAAATTGAATACCCGTAGAGCCTGATGTTACATCAAAAGTTAGTTTAGTGAAAGTTAAATTACGAACATTCGCAAGAGTGAGTGCAGTTCCGCTACTTTGAATTATTACACTATCCGCATGGTTAGCTGAAGATGTAAAAGTAACTCTATAGGGAGATCCTGCATCCATAACGGAAGTAATTAAACTAAGATTTTCAGTATACACTCCGGAATTTATTTTAAAAGTAACATCATCTGTGATACCACATGAATATAATACGCGTAAAGCGGTATTGAAATCGGCAAAATCGGCACCGCTTCCACCTATGGTATAAACCCCTGATAATTCCGAACCACAAGCAAATGAGGTTATTTGAATTGTGTCGTTTACAGGGTATAAATCATTTTGACCATTTGGTAGAGTCGTATAGAATGTAAAAGTATTAAATCCCATGTTTGGGGTATAATAATCCAGTAAAATAGGAGGTGTAGAATCTCCCAATGCTAAAGGGGTTCCCGACCAATGGTATACAGCTTGGTTTACGCCATTGACAGACCAATGAATATCAAAGGAATTGATTAGGCTATCTCCATGATTAAATACCGTAATTCTAACAGGAACAGATATGTAGTTGGTTATATCCTCTTCAGGAGAAATAATAGTAAGAGGTGTAATATCATAAGTTAATGGGGCAAATGTATGATAAGCTCCCATATTGGTTAGTTTTTTCCTGGCAATGCCATATCTGTCATAGAGGATAGTGGATATTTTAGGACATATTAATTGTGATCCGTTAATTCGTAAATCAATGGCTGTGTTGATATACGTTGGTAGTATGTTAGTAGAATTATGATCTTGTTCAAGTGCAGTTATCCACGCACTTAACGTTAAAAATGACGAACCTAATTGACAAGGGGTGCCTTGTGTACTGTAATAATTGTTGTAATTCATTGTAAGAGCAGAAGTACTACTGGTAGAACCAACGTATAATGCAGTGGAAGATGTTGCTGACGATAGATTTACTATGTTGTTGTTTAAAAGACTAACAGGGTAAGCTGTGCTTACATAAATGTACACACCATCGCTGTTTCCGTTGCCGGTAATATAAATAGAATTATGTAAAACGTTTGCTTTACAATAATATACTGTGATGCCGTCATAACTGGAGCGTAAAACGATTTCGTTATTAGTAATTTGAACAATTGCTGAAGTATTCGAATAATAATTGGTGTAATAACAATAGATTCCGGTAGAATAGATTGTTGTATTAGATTTTGTTGCATCAATTTTATTGTTTGTGATATAATCAATTTCAAAATATGAATAGGAATAAATGGCATCAAAATAAGAGCCGGCATTATTCGTTCGTGAAGTTACTTGATTGTTAGAAATGCTGCTGCAATGTCCATAGTG
Organism: Bacteroidales bacterium; assembly: GCA_028703095.1. Lineage (GTDB taxonomy): Bacteria > Bacteroidota > Bacteroidia > Bacteroidales > WCHB1-69 > UBA5266. The sequence continues at coordinate 8,928 of JAQVNO010000058.1, read as the reverse complement.
TTGTAAATAAATACCGTAACGATAAGCATTGGTAACAATGTTACTGTCAATTCTTAAATTAAAGCCCCTAGAAGCTGTAGAATTACCCCCCAATAAGTAAATGCTTCCATAACCTCCGTCAATGATATTGTTGATGATATTAATATTGTTTAAAGAAAATGAATTGCTTCCTTTGTATATACTATAATGTGTATTGTTAGTGGTAGTTGCATTGGTTTTAATAATACAATTCCTAATTTCTATTTGGTTGCAAGTGTCGGTAAATTCAATACCTTTGGTTCCTGATTGAGCATCAAGGGTCAGTTTAGTAAAACGCATAAACTGGGCTTTACTTAATGTAAGAGCAGTGCTGCCGGATTGTATGATTACACTGTCGGCATTGCCTGCAGCAGAAGTAAAAGTGATAGTATTGTTTATACTTGTTCCTAAATAAGTCGTGTCAATGATAAATCCAGGATAGGTTCCGTTTAGTAATTCAAAGACTACCGGACCGGAAACCCCACAAGCTTTTAGTGCAGTAAGTGCGTCGCTTATGGTTGTGAAGTCCGCAAAAGCATTTCCAATGGTATAATGTCCGTTTAATACCATGGTGCATCCGGATGTTGCTATGGAAATTGTGTCATTTAAATTATTCTGATCTGTAGTGTTATTCGGATTCTTACACCATACACTTATATTTGTACTTATATTAATTATAGGAATGAAGCTCCCAATAACAAGGGTAGTGTCTTTATGTTTGGCTAATCCTAAATTATTAAAAATTATTTGAGGATACAATACTCCGTTGATTTTATAATTGAATGTGATTGTGTTAAGTGTATTTGTTCCGTAATTAATTAGTTTGACAATTATTTGGGTTGTGTCTCCGGCTGTAGAAGTTGGGGTAGGGCTTATAAAACTAATTAATCCGGCATCATTGGTAAATAAAGGTTCATAACATCCCATATACGTTGCTTCCGCACGATGATTTCCTAAAATATCATAACCAACGTAAGGATTTTTAGGACACATTAAGGGACCCCAATTTGTTGGTTTAACTAAGTTTAAGCTGTCTACATAATTAGGATGTGCGTTTTTTGAATGTATGTTTTGCGTAGGATATGCCAATTGCCAAGCAGCCAACGTTGCTCGAGCACTGCCTTGATAGGCAATATTTCCATTGACGGAATAATAATCATTATAATCTAAAGTATAGTTACCTGTAGCTGTCCAATACATTAAATACGTAGAAGTTCCGGTAAGACTCGAAAAAATATTGTTGGAGATATTCATATTGGTTGAAGAACCGGAAATATTTGCCATATTGGTTACAGTGCCTGTTCCAATATTGACAAGGGTGTTATTAATACACTGCCATTGTCCGTAGCTAATGAATAGCATATCCGTAACAGGTCCGGCTCCCGTTTTTATAAGAGCGTTATTGGAAAACAATACATTTGTGTTTGTTCCATTGTTACTTACACAATACGAGAACCTGGCAAAAGTTCCAAAAGCACCTCGGATTATATTGTTCGAAATATCCGTAATGGTGCTGGTTACGCCCAAAGAATAATAAATGTATAAACCATATCCGCTTCCGCCTCCCCAGATAGCAGCCATAGGGTTTTGATACATTTTATTATTATTGATTTTTCCAATACGGGTATAATACGAATAAATACCGAAATAGTAGATGTTCTCAATCTTATTATTTATGATATTTACATTATAGGTATTTGAATTAGAGGCGCCTGAAAGAAAGTAAATGCCGCCACTTCCATTGATATAATTATTAGATATGGTTACATTTGTATCCAATGAAGTATGAGAAAAAATTGCCATAATGTCAGTAGAGGAGGTGCTGCTTGGATTGTTTTGTGTGGTTGTAATATAATTGTTTGTGATTAAAATATTTCGATTGCTATTTTGCAATTTGATGGCGGTAGAAGAAGTGCCTGTCCCAATTCCTTTTATAGTTAATTTACTAATTATTAAATTGTTAGTATTTGAAAGCGTAATGGCAGGGGTGGAAGATAAACTTTGAATAATAACCGAAGAAGAATCTCCTGTGGCCGATGTTATGGTAAGTGAATTAGCGGAACTTGTACCTTTGATATTTGGAATAATAATATTCTCGTTGTAAGTGCCCGGATTAATGGAAAGTGTAGTTGGGGTCATTACTCCGCAGTAGGAAATTACATCTATTGCTTCGGAAATAGTTAAAAAATCTGCAGAGCTGCCACCTACAGTATAGATATTATTTATAATGGATTTACAACCGAATGATGTCCTTCGGATGGTGTCGTTTTGGGGCTTGCTGTCTATTTTTCCTCCTAAGAGGCTGGTATAAACTAATATATCATTTCCTCCTGCTTGCGGCGTGAAATAACCGACTGTAATCATCGGGGTTGAATCCCCTAAAGCTAAGGGAGTCCCTGTCCATAAATAGGTTTGTGTAACCCCGTTTACTTTCCAATGTATATTGATGGAATCAACGGGGGAAGAGCCCATATTCATTAAACTTATTCGTACAGGAGTGGAAATGCCTACAATGACATCCTTTAAAGGAGAAATCAAGTTTAATATTCGTGTGTCATAGGGTTTTGGTGAATAGTTATGGTATGCTCCCATTGAAGTAATTGCTTGACGGTTGGTGTCTCTAATATCTTTAGGTACAGAAGCTATACGCGGACAAATTAAATCTTCGCCGTCTGTTTGTAAACGATAGGAAAACAAATCGGTGTAATTAGGATATACATTGATAGAATGAAGATCTTGACCTGTTATTGATTGCCAATCGGACATAGAGGTAACATCCCCACCTGCGTAACCTACAAAGGATTGATTGTAATAGTTGTTGTAATCTAATGTTAAAATATTTCCTAAGAAATTAACACTTGCACTGGGTATGTAAATAGGGTATGCAGCAGAAGCGATAGCATGAAAGTTGTTGTTGCGTATGCTTACAGGGTAACCGGAGGTCAAATTTACATAGAGTGCTCTCGCTGTTCCGCTTCCTCCAACAAGGATGGAGTTGTTGAAAATATTAGCCCTAGAGTAAGTAACATACATGCCGTAATAACTCGAATTTGTAAAAACAAAAATTTCGTTATTGCTTATCAATACTGGTGTGGTTGTATTACGATAGTTGACATATTGAAATATCATACCGTAAGGATAAACAATCGCTGTTGTTAATGCTTGTATTTTATTGCCTTTAACTTGCGTAGCATTAGAATAGGTCATGTATGAGCCATAATACGTTGATGAATAATTTGATGATCGTGAAGTAATTATATTATTCGAAAAACTATTCAAACTGATGTAGTAAAAATAAGTACCTGCTAAATATGTGTTTGATATAGTATTGTTATCAACGGTGTAATTTGTGCAATAATTACTATAGCTGTATCCATAAAAATAAATACCGTAATACCCTCCATTAATTGTATTGTTTAAAACACGTATGTTATTGGCTATTGTATTTGATGCTCTGTAGTAGATGCCTGCTTGGCTGGAACTGCTTCCTGTTGTATGGGCACGTACAATACAATTGCTTATTTCTAAATTATTGCATGTTCCGGTAATTTCAATTCCTTTTGTTCCGGTAGTGGAGCCTATAGTTATTTTTTTAATGACTAAATTTTTCGCATTATTAATGGTTAATGCTGATCCCGATGAGGATATAATGACATTGCTAGGATTGTTCGTAGAAGATGTAAAGGTGATGGTGTCATTGTTCCCCTGATTGGGAATCCCGTTTGCAAAATCAATAGTTGCTCCTGTATAAGTGCCATTCAAAATATTGAATGTAACATTTCCGGAAACGCCATTGTTTTGTAAGGCATTTACAGCCGCTGAGATGCTTGCATAATTACCCCCGGAACCTATGGTGTAAGTTCCAATTAGTGATTGAGATTGTAATGCAAATGGGGAAGAAATGCATAAAGCTAACATAAAAAGAGTATAGAGACGCTTCATTTTTTATATATTATATTGTTAATACCTGTTTTAATAGATTATTTGAATATTGATTTAAAAAAATCAAATGTATAATATTTTTTTATTATAAGTGGATATTTGATCGGAAAATGGTATAATTAAAGAATTTCAATTTGCTATACTTAAACTTATTGATTTTTATAAATTTTAATGGTTTGTAAGGATTTATCCTCCAAATAAATCTTTATAAAATAAACGCCGACAGAGAGCTTTGAGAGATTCAAAATGGTGGGTTGATTTGTTATAGTGTTTTTTATCAATAATTTGCCATTGATGTCATAGAGATAAAGTTCGCCTCCCTTATGTATGGATGAAAAATCTATTGTAATAAAATCTTTCGTTGGATTTGGGTATAGGCTAAGCTTGTCAGCATTCATATAAGTATCAATATCTAATGTAGATTGTATGAGAAATTGTCTTGCCGAAGAAATGCCACATTGGTTTTTTGCGGTAACCGTTAACATTCCGCTACCTCCGGTGGGAATAAAAATCTTTGTAGAGTCTTTTTTGTAGGATTTGCTTACAATCCATTGAAGATTTGATATTTGCCAAGTGTATTCTTCTGCATCCTCAACAGGGTCTATCTTATACATGTAATGCCCGAGTTGATAAATGATGCTGTCTCCTTTTATATTACCGGGTTGTATCGGTGCGTTTAATACAATCAATTGAAATCTTATGATGCTGTCTTTCCCTTCAGAAGTTTTTAATGCAATGTCGTAGTCTCCTCCTTCCGAAAATAATTTATTTGCATAGAAAAAGGGTAATTCGGAACGACAAATGGTAATGGAAACATTTTCATAGATTGTATCTTCCGTAGTTGTTTTCGAGGATTGAAAATCAGTATACACATTTGTTTTCCCTTGTAAATCAAATGTTAAATAAAAAAATAAAAAGAGGCTGCTGAAAAAATATATATGTTTCTTCATACGTCGAGAAGTTAATTAAACATAGATTAAACTTCTATATAAACGTATGAAGCTATTAAAAAGTTTATTATTTATGCAAATAAATGCTACTTTTCAACAAATAAATGTTGAAAAGTGTTGTATTCTGAATTTAGTGTTTTAATCTCTTTGATTATCTTCTTGTTTGCAATCTTTTGCCGATTGATTATTCACTTTGAAATCATCGGCATCATATCCTAACTCATTTATCCTTTTTTTAATTGTATCCACATTGGTTTTTTGTGGATTAAAAGTAACCGTAACTTTCGCTGTTGAAATATCATAGGCAACATCTAAAATGCCTTTTTCAAAAGCTAATCCGTTTTCGATGGTTTCCTTACAAGAGAGACAATGTCCGGATGTTTGAATAATACTTATTTCAGACTTCTTTTTTTTGTTTTCTGTTTGTTGAGCTTGTAATTGATAGCTTATCGTTAACAAGCTGATGATAATAATTAAGTGCTTGGTTTTCATTTTATTTTATTATTTTAATGTTAATCTTATTCCACCATAAATCATAATACCATCCATAGGACCCCAAATGATAGAAGAATCGAAATATTTTCCGAAGGGGTCTTCAGCGGCTATGATAGGATTTTTTTGTTTATAATTGCTTAAGTTCTCACCACCTACATAAATATCTATATATTTGAATTTTTTTGTAATTTGTGCATTGAATGTAAAAAAATGTGGTGAATAATCTCCTCGTTGATATATTTCCGGATTACTACTTGTTGAAGGTAGCCGTTGTGTTCCATGAAATTGTCCTGTGATATTAAACTTCCATTTTTCAAATTTAGTTGCATAGCCCACATTAAGCAGAGCTTTGTGCTTGCTGTGTAATGATTTTTCTAACATTTTACCGTCAATTTCTTGCATGACATGGTTGAAACGATAGGCAGCAATAATTTCAAATCCTTTGTAAGGATATATCATCATTTCAATCTGTGCCGAATGTGCAAAAGATTTTTTTCCGTTCGAATTATAAAAATATGCATGCTGTGGGTCTCTGTCCAGATTGATGATGGTCTGATTGGTGAAATCGGTATAGAAATAATCAAGGATAAAAGTAGATTCTTTGCCTTTTGCTTTTACCGAATGTGTTATGCTTGCCCCAACATTCCAAGCCTCTTCGGCTTGAATTTTTTCTTCAAAAACTAATGTTCGTGAGCTGTTTAAAATGTTAGTGTTTTCAATGTAGACATTAGGAGCACGGTATCCTTTCCCTGCTGATGCACGGAAAGAAGTGCTTTCAATAAATTGCCATTTGATATGAAAACGGGGAGTTAAAAATAAGCCGTATTGATTGTGAATATCTCCTCGTAAACCGGCTATAGCTACAAACTTATCATCTAAGATAAAACTGTATTGCGTAAATAAGCCGGGAACTGATTCCAATCGAAGTTGGAGGCTGTCGTTAAAGGTTTCATGATAGCCGTCAAATTGATAGCTCATGCCTATATCTATTTTATGTTGATCTTTTTTGTCCATAAAATTTTCATAAAAAAGATTTAAATAGGCACTCAATTGTTTCGAATGTAAGGTTTTTATGCCGTAAAAAGCATCGTAATCGTGATAGGTAAAGGAAACAATGCTTGCCAAGCTTTCATGTTCGCCCGGAAGCAATAAGCCGTTTTTTGAGATGACATTGAAACGATGGGTGGAAATGCCGGTACCATAAACATTTTCAGTCAGATAATCTTTTGTTTTATCAAAACTATATTGCCCCCCTTGACGGGTTTCATATAAGTACGATATCATGGTTCGTCCTTCCATTTTTTCGGGTATTGCATAATCCCAACGATTCATAAAGTTTACTTGGGTGTTAAGCGGAACATCCAGGAATTGGTCGTGATTATGGTCCAGTTTTAATGCTTGATTTTCGAAATGGAAAAGGAATAGGGTACTGCTGTTTTCACGTACCGCAAATCTTGAATTAATATTTAATTCAGTTTTTAACATGCTGTTCAAATAGGCATTGACAAAGAGTTTCTCTTTATTGGTTTCCGGCTTTTTATAATTCACATCTATTTGCCCTGTCGTGGATTCATAACCGTTGATAACCGAGGATGTTCCTTTTGAAATATTAATCGACTCCATCCACGAACCGGGGATATACGTTAATCCGAAAGGAGCAGCTAATCCTCGTATATAAGGTGTGTTTTCCAACATAATTTGTGTATATATGCCCGCTAATCCCAGCATTTGAATTTGTTTGGCTCCACTTACAGCATCGGAATACGAAACATCAACACTGATAGTGCTTTCAAAACTTTCTGAAAGATTACAACAGGCAGCTTTTCGAAGTCCTTCCGTGGTAATATTTTGTGTTAATATAGGACGGGAAGATACATATACCGCTTCTGTTGATTTTATGATAACTTCATTTAATTCTTTGGCTTGACTGAGGATTATTTCGATATCATTGTCATTTTCTTTGACTTCTAAGGTGTCATTTTGATAACCGATAAAGCTGATGATTAATGAGTTGTTGCCTTTTATTCTCTGAATTTCAAATTTTCCATTTCTGTCACTTATTGTTCCTATAGTAGTGTTAAGCCAATACACGGCTGCTCCTGTCAGGCTCTCTTTATGATTATTATCCAGTTGTTCATAAATAATCCCTTGCAATGTTTGACTGTAAAGTTTTTGTTGGAATATCAATAGAAGTAAAATTACAATTACTTTTATGTTAAAATATTTATTCATACGCTTTTTTTTATTTTATTAAATACAATTATTTATTTCTTGTCCTGAGACATAGTTTTTATAGGATAAATTTATGGATTTATCCTACATAATTGATTAATAAATTAAGCGTAAAGAATTTGTTGATGAGAAAAGATTAGAAATAAATCACCTCCTTGTTTCAGAGGGGGAGTTTCTTTGAAAGGAGGATTTTTCTCTGAATCGATAGGGGATGTGTAATTTATAGTAAAGAGTATATCATTAACCCAATTATCTACCGGCAAGAAATCAAAAGCTTGGTCGAATTGATTATCGGGATAAACATACAAAAGATTGATTTTGTAATATTTTAATTCGGATTTACAACAGTTGGCATTGCAATGTGAGATTATATTTTCTTTTGAATGAGAATTTTTACAACAATTTGCCAATAGATTTTCCTGGGATTCAATAGAGCATGTATTGTGATGTTCGATGGTAGAAGAGGGACAGCAATCAGGGTGTTGTAAAATGTACACTTCATTTTTCCCGCAATGTTCACAGTGATGAATTGAAAAACTTATACCTATGCTATAAACGATAAAAATCGTCAAAGCAAAGAGAGTAAAAATTTTTCTAAATATATCCATCGGTGTTTTTTTAATGCGTTTCATGTCTATGCAAATAACGTTCCAATTTTTCGAAATAACCGGATGTATGATTCCATCTTTTATGGAAATGCCATACATATAACACATAAAATACTCTTTTATTTTATTAAGGTATAGAAAAATTATGCAAATAATACATATATAAAACGTTAATAATAAATATTATAAAGAAACAGTTCGTCCTATGAACTGTTGAATAAAAAAAAGCAAAAAAACAGGCTTTTGTATACAAATTTTTACGATATTTGCAGCCTAATAAAAATCAATAAAAATAATTAAAAAAAAGAAATTTTATGCCAGCAAAAATTAGATTACAAAGACATGGTAAAAAAGGACAACCTTTTTATCATATTGTAGTAGCGGATGGTCGTGCACCTCGAGATGGGCGTTTTATTGAAAAGATTGGCACATATAATCCGTTGACTAACCCGGCAACCATCACTTTAGACTTTGATAGAGCTCTCTATTGGGTCAATTGTGGGGTTCAACCCAGTGATACGGCACGTTCTTTATTACGTAGAGAAGGTGTTTATATGAAAAAACATTTATTGGAAGGTGTCAAAAAAGGAGCTTTTAACGAAGCAGAAGCAGAAAACAGATTTGATACGTGGAAAACAGAAAAACAAAGAAAACAAAACGAATACAAACTAGAGATATTAAAT
>JAQVNO010000174.1 GCA_028703095.1 Bacteroidales bacterium | reverse complement strand
TATCATATATTTTAGTATCGACTAACATATTAAACGATAATCCGCCGCTTAGTGATAGGTCTCGAACAAACATCCAATTGTACAAAACCGGAATTTCAATCTGATGCAATGACATACGTGATTTATTCAACGTTCCATCGTCAAGTCTGCCTTGTGATTTACTTCCTTTTTGGGCATAGTTAAGTTCTAACTGTATTCCCATGGTTTCTTTATGAAATGGCAGTAGCGTATAGGCGCCAATAAATAAACCCGGTTTATTATAATTTCCTCTAAAATCTCCATCTACTTGGGAGGCAATGAGTCCGAGATTTAACCCGCCTACAAACTTCTGTGCATTGGAAGAATAAAGAAACATCAAAGCACTTACGCATATGAAAATGGCTTTTTTTATCATCAAAAATTATTTAGGATTTAAGGTAATAAAAGGAATTAATATTTCTTCCATTGAAATACCTCCGTGTTGGAAGGTGTTTTTATAATGGTTTACGTAGTAATTATAATTATTGGGATAGGCAAAAAATTTATCACTGTAAGTAAACATATATTTGGAAGTGATGTTTAATCGGGGTAAATAGGCATCCAGAGGATTGTGGATAACAAAAACTTCTTTTTCGTTTACATTTAAATTTTTTCCAACCTTATAACGTAAATTACTATTGGTTTCTTTATCTCCAATAATTTTAACCGGATTCTTAATGCGTATGGTTCCGTGATCTGTTGTAAGACAAACCCGTATTTTCTTTTCTGCCAAATATTTTATCATTTCCAGTAATGGAGAATGTTCAAACCAGGAGGAGGTTATGGAACGAAAAGATGTTTCATCTTCCGCTAATTCACGTACTATGTCTACATCACTATGAGCATGTGAGAGCATGTCTACAAAATTATAAATGATGACATTGAGATTGTTTTCGAGAAATGCAGGAAGTTTGTCATTTGTTTTTTTTGCAAAATCCAGATTTAACACTTTGGAATAGGAATGTTTTATCTTTTTCCCGTAACGTCTTAGGTATTCATCTAATAAATCATTTTCATAATCGTTTTTATTGCCTTCATCGGTTTCATTCAACCACAGTCTTGGATATTTTTTTTCGATTTCCGAGGGCAATAATCCGGCAAAAAGAGAATTGCGGGCATATTGGGTAGCTGTAGGTAAAATGCTGTAATACAACTCATCTTTTTCTACACGGTAATAATCACTTATAAAAGGTTCTATTGTTTTCCATTGGTCATAGCGTAAGTTATCGATAACTATTAAAAAGGTAGTTTTGTTATTCTCTAATTCTTGGAAAAATTTTTCTTTTAATATGGTATGCGACATCAAAGGTTTGTCGGAAGTTTTACCGTTGATCCAATTAATGTAATTTTTTATAACAAATTTACTGAAGCTTAAATTAGCTTCTTCTTTTTGTGCATATAAAATGTCTACTATGTTGTTATCACTGTTTTTCTCAAGTTCTAATTCCCAATAAACAAGCTCTTTGTAAATATTAACCCATTCTTCATGCGAATTTGCTCCCATTAATTTGATGGTAATTTCGCGAAAAGCTTGTTGGTAGTCAGAAGAGCTTTTTTCGGTAATAATACGTTTAAAATCGGTATGTTTTTTTAAACAATGTAATATTTGGTTTGGATTTACCGGCTTAATTAAATAGTCTTTAATATTGGAACCAATGGCATCATCCATGATTTGTTCCTCTTCACTTTTGGTAATCATAACGATGGGAAGTGTGGAAAATTTACTTTTTATAAGGGAGATGGTTTCTAAACCTGTTAATCCGGGCATATTTTCATCTAGAAAAACAATATCTACAATGTTTTTTTCTAATTCTTCCAAGGCTTCGTTGCCGCTTTTGGCTGTAATAACCTTATATCCTCTTTTTTCTAAAAAAATGATATGTGGTTTTAATAAATCTATTTCATCATCCGCCCAAAGAATATGTATGGCATTTGGCATATTTTCTTAATTTTTAATACGTATACATAAACGAAAGCGATGGTTTTTTAGTATATCTTTATGAAGGGTGAAGGAATAATATATTTCTATAATACATAAAATTGTCTCATTTTTTATAATAAAAAAATATTTTAATCTCTGATTCGTTTAACATGTGATTCGTTTAACATTAAAAGTGTCATTTATGTTTAGGTTTGAAAATGAATATATGTTTTATGGACTGGGTGTGGTAGCTGTATTTTTGTTTTTGTATATCTACATCCGTTGGCGACAAAAGAAAGCTTTATTTGCTTTTGGAGAGAAGCAATTAATAGCAGGTTTAATGCCTGAATATTCCGGGCGAATGAAAACCTTTAAATTTATAATTATTTGTTTCATTTACATATGTCTTGTTTTTGCATTAGCAAATCCTCAAATAGGAGCAGGGATGGAAAAAGGAAAACGAAAAGGAATTGATATTATGTATTGTTTGGATGTCTCCAATAGTATGTTAGCACAGGATTATACTCCAAATCGCTTGGAATCGGCTAAAAGAGCATTGTTGTTATCTATTGATAAATTAAAAGGAGATAGAATTGGGCTTGTAGTTTTTGCCGGTAAGTCGTATGTACAACTGCCTATCACTTCCGATTATGCTGCCGCTAAAACATTTATTTCAAACGTTGATACGCGAAGTATAAGCGAACAAGGCACTGACATTGCGGCCGCTATTGATATGGCTGCTGTTTCTATGCTTGCTCCCAAATCTTCAACAACGGCATCGCAAAATCCGACTGTCAATAAGGTGATTGTAGTCATTTCCGATGGTGAAGATCATGCCACAGATGCTGTAGAGATGGCAAAAGAGGCCTCTAAACAAGGAATTAAAATTTATACTATCGGCATTGGGAATGTAGAAGGAGAACCTATTCCCGTTAAAACCTATGGCGGTGAAAAACAATATAAAAAAGATCAGGATGGCAATACCGTGATTACCCGTTTAAATGAAGAAATCTTAAAAGAGGTTGCCGATGCCGGAAATGGCAAATATGTATATGCAAGCAATGCTATTGTCGGCTTTGAAATACTGAATAAAGAATTGGAAATGATAGAAAAAGCAGAAATAGAAGATGTAGTTTTTAAGAAATACAATTCCAAGTATTACATTCCCTTATGGATAGCTTTCTTTTTAATAGTGTTAGATGTACTTTTGTATAATAAGAAAATAATCAGGTTATCGCATTTTTCTTGGTTAAATAAGAATATGATGGGAGTTTTATTTTTATTTCTCTTTTCTATACATAATCTAATGGGGCAAAGCC
>JAQVNO010000173.1 GCA_028703095.1 Bacteroidales bacterium | reverse complement strand
GGAGGGTATATTTGTTCTTTCCTAAGATTCGATTTGCTTCTTTTACGTAAATAGGGGTTAGTTGTAGAATACCTTCACTTTCCCCGTCAGAGTATTTCGGATTTGGATTTGCTTTCGATTCCTGCCACATGATTGCAAGTTCGATAAGCTCAAAGTCGGTTAATGGAACAAATTGTTTTTCAATTTTAATGGATTGAATTTCAATTTTAATGGATTGAATTTCTGAAAAAATAATGTACATTATTAAAGCAACACACATATAAATTGAAATTCTATCAAGGGTTTTCATTGTTATTTTTTTTATTGATTATTTATTTAATTTTTTGAGTATATTGCGTTTATGCAATTGTTGTGGTGCATGTTAAGGAACGACAATGCATTCATGTGGGTTTACACACATTCCGACTTCAATTCTTATTGATTTATCAAAAGGATAAAACCCATTTTTTGTTCTATGTACTTTTTCCGTGAAGAAATGTTGACCATAGAATTTGAACCTAACGTTATTTCCTATAAATATTTCTTTCCCGTTTTTGTCTCTTAATCCAGTAGTTTCCATATATTTAAGATTTTTAATTATTTCGTTTATGCAATTGTTATGTGGCAGCATAAACCGCCAACCTGATAAGTTCGTCCCTAAACTCTATCGGAGTTGCATTTGCTTCTCGCTTTGAAAGTGTAGGTTTATTTTTTGATTTTCCTCTTTGGTCTTGTCGCCCTATTTGATGAGAACCTTTAATTTTATCCCATCGCAATTCAAAAGGGGGTTTATTACCTCTATAATACAACCAAGTTGCTTTATTTGCTCGATGCCCGTAAGCTGATTGCCAAACCTCACAAACCCAACCTTCACCACTTTTTGACCAGCCAATTTTATTAGGTTTTTCAAGTCCATAATATTTCCATGCTCTTGTTTTTGCAGGATGTTCTAAAACCCCAGAACATCTATTTACGTTATCTAAAGCAGATTTGAAACAACCACCGTCATTAAATGGCTTATTGTGTTCTCCTCCCCAACGTGCATAATTTACAAATGCCAAATTCCCCCATAATTGGCAAGGTGGATGAGCAACAACTGGCAAATTGCCATTATACAATCTTGCATCTCTACTTTCATCCCAAGCGTCTATTCCGTCTAAAAAATAGCATCCATCAGTTTGAACAAACAATGCCGCAACATAGGGTAATTTAGGCATAGTAGCCAATTTAAACTGTTGCGTATCTTGATAGTTCATTGCTCGCATTCCTTTACTGGTCTTATGCAAACCGTTTTTTATATTTTTCATATGATTTTATTTAATTTTTTAATTAAGTTATTTTTTATTTATTTCGTTTATGCAATTGTTGTGTGTAATACTACTTTACTGCTTCCTAATAACTTTAAAGTGTCCTTTAGCCTCTACACATTTATCAGGGGTAAACATTTTAAATAAGGCTTCTTTTGCTTCATCACCGTTAAAGTGTATTTCTAATGGCATACTAAAAATATGGAAACAACTTTCTTTTTCTGATAAATCAGCCTTATTACTATGATATTTATTCCATATCTTTTTATCTTCTTCTGTTAGTTTATATCCAGTTTCTTCAAAAACCCTGTCAAATGTTACGTTACCTAAATATATATTCATGATATTTTTATTTATAATTAGTTTTTAGTTTAAATGCTTCAAGTTCTCGTTTATGCGATTCTTTTTTGAGCCGTTCAGATGTATTTAAAAAGCTTTGCTTTTTTTCTAAATGATTTCTATAACTTTGGTCTTCTGCAATATTGAGCCGGTTTTCAGTATAGGTATTAAGCCAAAGAAGTATTATTTGTCCGTCTAATCTGTCATATACTTGACCGTAATATCCTTTCTTAGCCCTACTAAAACAAAGTTTAAAGTCATCAATTTTTAAAATTCCGAACTCTTCGATTATTAATTCAACTGTTTGAGCAATTTGCTCTGCTGTCATTGTTTTTCCTAGATTAAAGAAATCTACAAGGTCAGAAATGGCATAAGATAATAATGCTCTAACTCCTATTTCGCCAATCTCTGGAGTCATAAGTATAAGTGATTTATTTTTCGAATTGAAAACATCGTTTTCATTTCTTACTTTAATAGCTTTATACTCATTTGCGATTTTACTTATTCCTGTATTTCCGTATTTTATAATATTCTCGTTCATGATAGTTTTACATTTAAATGGTTTAGAATTGCTGCTGCATCAGCCTTTAATTGTGCGACCCCCTCTAATCGTTTTTCTCGCTCAGATATTCCTCCTGCTCTTTTAAATTTATTTTCATTATTTGACCATGTTTTCAATCTTTTTGATATATCAAATACTTTTTCCATTTCAAACCGCATTTTCTTCCCGTCTGGATTGTGTTCTGTCCAATACCGAAAAAAGTCATTAAGTAAGTCTTTGCCGTAGATTTCTAAAAAGGGTTCTAGGTTGTTTTTAAATTCATTTTTTCTAAATTCTAAATCTTTTGTTTTAATAGCCGATTTATCGGCGACAAAACAATCTTTATTAATATCTTTTATTTCTTTTATTTTATTTTCTTTTATTTTATTTTCTTTTATTTTGTTGGATTGTGTTAAATTTTGTTGAACACTTGTTGAATTTTGTTGAACACTTGTTAACGATTGTTCAACACATGTTGCGTTTTTTCGCTTTTCTGCTGATATTTTCCCGGCATTTGAACGTTTTTCTTTTATATTTTCCATTTTTTCGATGTTCTCTAATACCCGTTTTGAATAGAAATTACCATCTTCTTCAATGAATAATTCGTACACATTTATACAGTCGTTAATAAATGCCGATGTCTGTTCAACACTTGTTGACATTTGTTTAGCGATTGCCCTAATAATATATTCTTTCAATGGTAATTTGTGTTCGTTTTCAGAATGTAGCATTTCAACTATTCGCCAATAAATACCATAACCAACCGCTCCATAATCTCCTAAAAGTGCTATAATTTTAGGGTCTAAAGTTGCGTAGTAATCATGTGAAAAATAGTTTTTCATAATTCACCCCTTTTTTAAAAAAAGCAAAAAGGAAGGAAATAAGCCCAGAGTTTCGGTGAGAAAATTGGCTTCCTGCTCCTTGCGGTTTACAGCTTCCTTTATGCTTTTATTATGTTTAAAATTATTTCTATACATATAAACTCTGATTTATTTCACTGCAAAAGTACACAAAATTTTAATACAAAATCATATATTTTTAAGATTTTTTAAATTTGTAATCGTTTTAAATTTCATTGTAAGTTTAATGTTAATTGGAATTTATAATCTTTTTATAAAACGTTTG
>JAQVNO010000172.1 GCA_028703095.1 Bacteroidales bacterium | reverse complement strand
AAATTGGCTAATTTTAATTCCAATTCTTTGTGATATATTGTATCTCCCGACATCATGCGTGCTCCCATAGGAGAAGCCATTCCATATTTTTGGGCACCTTCAGCATCTGCTTTTCTTACTTCCGGATGATTGGCTAAGCCTAAATAATTATTTAAACTCCAATTCAACACTTTTTTACCATTAAATTCCATTTCCGGACCAATTTCTCCAACCAATTGTGGAAACATAAAATAACCGTCAGCTTGGGATTGATATTGTCCCAAGGGACCCGGTGTGGCTTTGATTCGTTCAAAAATATCTTTCATTCTTTATATTTATTGAGATTTATTATTTAATTTTCAGATAAGAACATGTTTTTCTTTGATATAAGCAAAAGGAATCAAGAATAAATAATTGTCAATGTGTGTTATATATAATCTGAACGTCATTGTATTAACTGTTTGCAAATGTACATAATTATTTTGAAAAAACAAAAAGCAGATTGTAAATATATGTATAAAAATACATATCGTACATTAAGAATACAGATTAATCTATTTACTTTTTTATTAATAAATATTGTAGCGTTATAAAAAAATGTAATTTTGCACAAGTAAATAAACACATAAATTACAACCATATCTATCAAAATATGAAACACATGCAAGATACAAGCACTGTTTACAACATTGCCAATGAGTTTGCCGAACTGACTGCACGTTCGATTTTTCTGACAGGCAAAGCCGGAACAGGTAAAACAACTTTTTTACGCAAACTAAAAGAAGTGAGTCTCAAGCAAATTGCTGTAGTAGCTCCAACAGGGGTCGCAGCCATTAATGCCGGAGGCGTAACTATGCATTCCTTTTTTCAATTACCTTTTACTCCCTTTGTGCCTACGTTAGAAGGGAAACGCAACTTAATTAGTAAATTAAAAATAACCAATGTTCGTCGTAAAGTATTGCAGGAATTGGAACTATTAGTGATTGATGAAATCAGCATGGTACGTGCTGATGTATTGGATGAAGTTGATGCCATTCTGCGGCATTTTAGATTTCGTCCTAACGATGCTTTCGGAGGTGTACAGGTAATTTTTATAGGAGATATGTATCAACTTTCACCGGTAGTCCTCAATGAAGAATGGAAAATATTATCTCAATTTTATCCGACTCCTTATTTTTTTCACAGTAAAGTCATTCAGCAACATCCACCGCTCTATATTGAGTTTGATAAAATATTCAGACAAAAGAATGAAAGCTTTATTAAATTATTGAATGAAGTACGTAATAACTGTTTAACTGATAAAGGACGTGAATTGTTGTTGAGTCGTTATCAACCGGATTTTAAACTTCCTAAGAAGAATTCTTACATTGTTTTAACAACGCACAATGCCAAAGCAGATAGAATAAATGCGGAAGAGATGTCCAAAATCAATAGTCAAACGCATCGCTTTGAAGCAATAGTAAGGGGTGATTTTCCGGAACGAAATTACCCCAATGAAGCTGTTTTAGAATTGAAAGTTGGAGCTAAAGTAATGTTTATTAGCAATGATAAAAGTTATCCACGGCGATATTATAACGGGAAAATAGGGGAGATAAGTCGTATAGAAGAGGAACATATATATGTGCGTTGTGAGGATGATAAAGATGAAATCCCTGTAATATATGAAACATGGTTAAATATACGATATTCTATTAATAAGCTAAGCAAACAGATAGAAGAGGAAGAGTTGGGTAGTTATACGCAATATCCACTGCGTTTGGCATGGGCAATTACCATACATAAAAGTCAGGGATTGACATTTGAAAAAGCTGTTATTGATGCCGAAGCTGCTTTTACTTCAGGACAAGTATATGTTGCCTTGAGTCGTTGTCGCTCCTTGGAAGGGATGGTGTTGTTAACGCCCATTCATAAAGAAACACTTACGGTTGATAATCATATTGTCGCTTATGGAAAAAATAAACAGGAAACACATATTCTGGATACGCATTTGGAAAGCTCTAAACAAGCGTATAATAGAAGTATACTCCTGTCTGTTTTTGATTTTAAATTCTGTTTAGGTCAGTTGAGTGCTTTACAAACCTTTGTCAAAGAGAATGAAAGCTCTTTTAATAGTGAATCTTTTCCTTTTCTTGATGCATTGATGCAACAGATAGTAGCATTGGAAAATGTAGCTATCAGGTTTCAGAAACAGTTGATGCAATTGTTGTTGAATAAGGAGCAAATGGATAATACTATTGCTAAACGCATAATTGCAGCATCGGAATATTTTGTTGAAAAAATCGATATACTATTAAAAAAAATACCGCATTCACCTGCAGAAACCGATAGAAGAGATTATGCTGTGGAATACAACGAAACGATACGGTCCCTTTTTGCCGAATTGGCACGTAAAAAACATATTATTCAAGGTATGAAAACAGATTATACAACCAAAAACTATTATGCACTCAAAAAATCATTTCGTGTACCGCCATTGAATGTCAATGCATACGCATTGTTATCAAGTTCAAATATTGAGAAATCAACCCATCCGGATTTGTATCGCGAGTTAAATCAATTGCGTCGCGATATTTCAGAAAGTACGGATGCTCCTTCCTATAATTTGGTGTTGAGTACGAAAGCTTTGGTGGAATTGGTGAATTATCTGCCTCAAACATTGAAGGAGCTCAAACAGATACGTGGTTTTGGTAAAAAGAAAATTGAAGCATTTGGTCAGGAATTTTTAGATGTGATAGTTGCTTATAGTAAACAATATGGATTGACTTCTCTCATTCATGAAAAGCCAAAGCGAAAGCGGAAAAAATTCTAAATGATAGTATAATCTTAATTTATTTTAAATAAATAATTGTTTCTCCATCGTTTGCAAAGGAAGGGTGGATTTCGAGTATGCGTTTTGACCGTATTTGGGTTCTTACGGTTTTCTGTAAAATATTACCTTTATTATATCCGTGGATAACAATAATTTTTTTAATAAAAGGAAAAGCAGAGGAAATTTCTTTTTCCACACGTTCTTTGGCTTCTGTAGCCGTTAAACCGTGTATATCTATGGTGCGGGTGTCGTTATGTTTTGCCATAAAAAAAAGAAGAGCTGTAATATAAAGATAACAGCTCTTGTTTTATATATTAAGAAAAATTATTCAACAATAGTTGTTGTTGTCGTTTCAGCAGTTTTATAGTTAGCTTTTAAATCTTCATAAAAAGCAGCACGTGCTGTTATCATATAGGGAGATAACCAAAACATCCCTATACATAAGGTCAAAATACTTAACAAAAACCATCCTATAAAGCTAAGATCTAAAAGAAATAATTTCATTTTATTC
>JAQVNO010000171.1 GCA_028703095.1 Bacteroidales bacterium | reverse complement strand
CTTATTATCCTGTTGTACATCGTTTTTTCTGCAAATATAATAACTTTCTATATTATATTCACCATCGGTTATATTTTTCAGTGATTACATTCACATGGTTTGCTTGCGCCTAACGGATGGCGGTATGGTTAGTTGCCGATTACGAAGCACTTTCCTATCAAGTTACAACTACTTTTGATACGGGCTGTGCCGCTCGAATACCCACTGCACCGGCAATTAACTATACCGCGTGTTAGCCGTTCGGTGTTCATTTTTTCAGTCATTTTTCTTTCAATTTGCTACTTCGTTTCGGTCTGCCGTGCGTTGGAACAGACACACTCTTTGACAAGCTTTGGTTTTAGCGTTGGCTCGTGGGGCTTGGCAATGTGTGTGTGGCTGTGAAGCGTTGGCTTACAAAGATTCAATAAACTCTTTCACGTTATCCCAAGTCCACTCTTTGCATACTACACCATATAAATTAACAGGTTTGTCAGCAGATGTTGCTTCTTTAATATAAATACCTCGCATTTTAATTTTTTCCTCCTTAGCACAGTCAATTTCCCACAATTGACCACTTGCTTTTTTTGTATTCTTTGATACTAATGCAATAAACCCATCACAACCTTTAATTTTGGTTCTGCAATTTGTTTTCCATTTTTCATCCCAAGGTTCTTTTACTGACATATCAACAAAGTCATAAGGAACATTCTTGTTTTTTGCTTGTCCTGTAAACAGGATTTTTGTTGTCTCGTCTTCAATAGCGAATGCAACAAATACTCTTTTGTTAGCCATAATTGATAAATGTTTTTGTTTTAGTTATTGGATTAAGGTGAATTATTTTTTTATTCAAACTAGAAGCAAACGAGACAATATCTGCAGTGCCGCCTAAACCTTTTGCTGGCAGATTATCCCATATAGCGAAAAGTATATCAGAATTTGAAACCAATGTTTTACCAGCCTCAAAAAAGGCATTTTCAGTAGGTTTTTCAAAGTTCAATTTAATTGTATTTTTAGAACGACTTAATAGGTTTTTATAAAGAGCCAACCCATTACTGTCAAAAGTTGTTTCATAATTTAAACATGGCACAACAGCAGTTAATGGAATTTCATTTGCTAAAACAATTGCAGCAAATATTTGGTCTGCACCAATCGCTAAGCAAGAAAAAGCTTCGTTGACATTTAATTGTTTAATTTCAATAAAAAGCTCATGCTTTAACCAGTCGATAACCGCAATATTTAGATTTTGATGCCCTGTAATACCGATTCTCATAATTTACCATCTTTTGTTAATTGCCAGTAATATTTACCCAAAGGTGTTAAAGCACAGGTTTTAGAATTAATAGCTGCAAAATACATGTGCTCCTCGCCAACAGGATTTAACAAACTTGCACGATTATATTTTTGCAAATCAGCAAATATTTTTTCATTATCATGACCTTTGGGTTCAGCTTCTGGTTCAAATGTTGGGTCTAATTGGAATTCGTCAGTTGCTAATTTAAAATATGAAGGAAGTCTGCGTAAAACTTCAAGAGCAACAATTGGTTTACTTCTTCTTAAAGGAATCATTTTAGAAACATATGATTTAAAAATGGGACGCTGTTCCCATGCACCAAGTAATTTATCGGCAAATGAATATATGCTTGCAACTGTAATCAGACCTATTGTATCACCAGCTCCACCATCCAACGCATCACAAACAATTTTTGTAAAAACTCCACCTGTTAAACTATCCTTTGAAACTTGTGTGTGATGACTTGAAGCTAAAACAGAAACGCCTTCCCTTAAAGTTGAGATGTTTTTTATAAATGTTGAATTACCTACAGCTCCACTAAAACAACAATCTAAAATTATTACGACTTCTTTAGCTTTAGCTTTGTTAGCCATTTCCATTAAAAAATCTAATTCTAAGCCTTCGTTAAACGTTTTTGCATCTTGAGTAACCAAACATGCTCTGCTTGTATCTGTAGGTTCTGAGCCATGCCCAGAAAAGTAAAACAAGGCAACATCACTATCAAAAGAGAATAAGTCAATAACATTTTCCTTTAATGTTGGAATATCTATTGTGATTTCTGAGGAAATAAGCTTTTTACAAGTAAAATTTGGCGAATCATCATAATCTCTTGATAGTGAATTATACATTCTATTTGCATCAGGTATGCAACCATTTAAAGAACCAAAGGAATAATCATTAATTCCAACAATAAGTGCTTTTCTCATAATGTAAAAATATTAACGTTTCGATTTTCCATAATTAGCCCTGTATTTAACCATGAATCGAATTGAGAATAAGAAAATTCGCTTTCAATTACCCATAACTTATCTTCATTGGTGTCTTTCACAGGTAACTTTTTTATAAATGGGTATAGTACTAGATATTCAGAGCCTTTAAATGATTTAGGTGGAGTACTTTCTTTAGATACTGGAATTATGGCACATTTATTAGTGTTTCCATCAACATAACCTAGTTCCCATGGTATCCATTTAGACATTGTCGCATTTGTTGAAATAGCAAGTAGCAGTGTTTTGGAATTTTTCATTCTTTCTCTAACGAGAGTTGCAGATTCTTTAGTAACATTTGCCCTGTCAAGATGTGGATCAACTATCCAATCAACATAAACTGAAAATCCAAAATCTGTCAATTCTTGATATAAACCTTGAACTTCTGCCTTATCTAAAAAGCTATGAGATAAAAAAATATCAAATTTCGTTGTTAATGGAACATTACGAGCACTAAACATTTTGCTTTCAAACAATCTCTGCTTTGTTGATGCAAGGTTTTTCAAGTATGTACTGCTATATATCCCCATATTATATTTTCTTAATTACGTTTGCCAAATTATCCCACGACCATGTAATTATCTTTTTCCCTCTTAATTCAGGTGGAATTGTTCCTTGGTCATTTTTTTTAATATGCATTCCAATAACTGGAATACCTTCTTCTTTTGCACATTTAATTTCCCATCTTGCACCGCCCGAATGCCAAGTGTTTTTGCTCAAAAGAACTATCATCCCATCACAAGATTTTATTTTAGTGCGACACTTTTGTTTCCATATTTTTTCGTCCCACGGTTGTTTTACTGACATATCAACGAAAGAAAATGGCGACCTTTCATTTTTCGCCTGTGCAACTAAATGATTTCTGTATTGCTCGTCTTCAAAAGCAAAACTGATAAAGATGCGTTTCTTTATTTCCTTGCCTGAATCTCCTTCGTCTTCAAATAGAGCTTTAAGAAGAAGAGCAACTGCACCAGCTCCTATTACTAAAGGCCACATAATTTATTTGCGATTTTAATTTTCATACATTTTTTACCCTTTTTTATATTCAACACTCGG
>JAQVNO010000057.1 GCA_028703095.1 Bacteroidales bacterium | reverse complement strand
TCAACCGCCTATTCGAGTCATATGTCCGGGAAGAGTATTTCGCAATGAGGTTATTACTGCTCGATCTCATTGCATTTTTCATCAAATAGAATTATTATGCATTGACACGAATGTTTCGTTTTCGGATATGCGACAAACCTTGTATTATTTTGTTAAAGAAATATTTGGTCCTGATAGAAAAATACGATTGCGACCCTCTTATTTTCCGTTTACCGAACCTTCAGCTGAAATGGATATTTCATGTGATATATGTAATGGAAAGGGTTGTAATATATGTAAAAATACAGGTTGGGTAGAAATCTTGGGATGCGGTATGGTAGATCCCAATGTATTATCTTTTGTAAACATTGACCCTATGAAATATAGCGGATTTGCCGTGGGAATAGGTATCGAACGCCTTACCCAACAATTATATAAAACCAAAGATATTCGTTTATTCTTTGAAAATGATATTGAGTTTTTACAACAATTTGAAAGCATCTAACAATAAAATTAAAAATAAAAAGTTACATTATTAACTTGAAAATCATAAAACATATTATAAAATGGTAAGTAAATATAAATTGATAAATAATTTGCTCGGATGGTTAGTGTGTATTATTGCTTGTAGTGTATATATTTTTACAGCTGAACCAACAGTAAGTTTTTGGGATTGTGGAGAGTACATTGCAACAGCCTATAAATTACAAGTAGGACACCCTCCCGGAGCACCAACCTTTCAACTTTTTGGTCGTATTTTTACTATGTTCGCAGGAGATGATGTTACAAAAGTTGCCTTTTGTATCAACACCATGTCTGCCCTCTGCAGTGGATTTACAATTTTATTTCTATTTTGGTCTATTACTATTTTTACCAAAAAATTAGCCTTATCAAAACTCGGCAGTGAACTTACTACTTCAAAAACAATTGCCATTTTTGGCAGTGGATTAGTAGGTGCATTAGCTTATACATTTACTGATACTTTTTGGTTTTCAGCCGTAGAAGGCGAAGTATATGCAATGTCATCTTTCTTTACTGCTCTTGTATTTTGGGCTATATTGAAATGGGAAAGCATTGCTGATAAAAACTATTCTTATCGGTGGATTATTTTAATTGCTTTTTTAATCGGCTTATCTATAGGCGTTCACCTTTTAAATTTACTAACTGTAACAGCAATGTCATTGGTTATTTATTTTAAAAAATATACTCCTTCTACCAAAGGCATGATTTACGCTATCTTGATTTCTTTTGTTGTGATTGGGCTTATCATGTGGGGACTTGTTCCCGGTATTGTAAAATACTCCAGCGTTTTTGAGCGTATGTTTGTAAATTCATTTAAATTACCCTTCAATGTAGGTACGATTTTCTATTTCTTGGCAATTACTACATTGTTAGTTTGGGGACTTATATATTCTGAAAAACGAAAGAAAAAATTATTAAACATTATACTTCTTTCTTTAACATTTATAATAATAGGTTATTCTACTTTTTTTATTTTAGTAATTCGTTCCAATGCCAACACTCCCATAGATGAAAATAATCCTGAAGATGCTGTAGCGTTATTGGCTTACCTAAACCGTGAACAATACGGAAGTAATCCTTTGGTTTATGGAGAATATTATAATTCTCCTATTTTACGAGCTGAAGATGGGAAACCTGTTTATGTTAAAAATTACGTTGTACGCCATAATGATTACGTTGTCGGCTCCTTTTTTCATAAAATTAACGCTGAAAATTTCATGAAAGAAAATGCATCTAAATATAACAATATGAATATGAGAGGCGAATATGTAATTGGAGATCCCAAGAAGAATACTAAATATATCTTTGACGGAAATTACTGTACTATTTTTCCTCGTATGTGGAACAGAGAAGGAGCACGCATTAATCAATATAAACAATGGGCAGGAATAACTGAAGATTATGAATACATTAATGGACAACAAGTACCAAGAAAACCAAGTTTTGGAGAAAACCTAAGATTCTTTTTTCGCTATCAGTTAGGCTATATGTATGGTCGCTATTTCATGTGGAATTTTGTAGGCAGACAAAATATCAATCAAGGATTTGGCGGAAAAACATCCGGTGCATGGATTTCCGGTATTTCATTTATTGACGAAGCTCGCTTGGGGCCTCAAGATGTTCCGGAACATATGAAAACCAATGGAAGAAACACCTATTTTTTCTTACCTTTAATTTTGGGATTAATAGGCATGATTTTCCAATTTCGTAAAAATTTCAACAATGCATTTATTATTCTATGCTTATTTTTAATGACGGGAATTGCTATCAGTGTTTACTTAAACATGTATGCTTATCAACCACGTGAGCGAGATTACGCATTCGCAGCCTCTTTCTTTGCTTTTTCCATGTGGATAGGATTGGGGGTTTATTCAATCTATGAAATGATTAAAAAATACTTCAATAAAACGGCAGCTGCCGTTGTTTCAACAACAGTATGTTTAAGTGTACCAGGACTTTTGGCGGCACAAAATTGGGATGACCACAATCGCTCAAATAGATTTCTAACCAAAGATATCGCCAAAGCATATTTAGATTCTTGCGCTCCAAACGCCATACTATTTGCCAATGGCGATAATGACACTTTTCCTCTTTGGTATTTACAAGAAGTGGAAGGATATCGTACCGATGTTAGAATATGTAATCTAAGCCTGATGGGCACAGACTGGTACATAGATCAAATGAAAAGACAAGCCTACGACGGATTACCGGTACCGATGAAAATGACAAAAGAAATGTATCAAATGGGTCATAGAGACATGTTAGTGGCATTGAATGTTATCAAAGAACCTCAAGATTTAACTAAGGTTATGAATAATATTATGTACCACCCGAATAATAATGTGAGAGAACCAAGAATAAATACCATTACATTTTCTTTACCTGTTGAGAAAGAAAAAGTTTTAGAAAATGGGACTGTAAATCCTAAAGATTCTGCTCGCATAGTCAATCAACTGATATGGAGAATGCCAAATGAAAACATATATCAGGTTAACGGAAATGACACTGTAATGGTTGTTAGTAAAGCCTATATTGCAATGATGGATATTTTGGCTAACAACAATTGGGAACGTCCCATTTATTATGTGTCAACAACGGGCAGTGAATCATTTTTCGGATTAGATACGTATTTTCAAGTGGAAGGACTAGCCTATCGGTTGGTTCCTGTCGAACCGTATACAACAGATCAACGAGGATTTTTCTACGGAAGGGTAAATACTGATATCCTTTACCATAACGTAATGAAAAAATTTAATTTCAATGAATTTTCAAATCCAAATGTTTATTTAAGTGAAGATTATACCCGCACCGTACAAAATTTGAAAATTTTCTTATTCCGATTGGCAGAGGCTTTAGTCTTAGAAAACGATTTAGTCAGAGCCGATGAAGTAATGGAAAAATATTATTCTTGGTTTCCGCAAGAAACCATTCCTTATGACTTTTTAGATTTCTATATGGCTGAAACATATATTAAATTTGCTAACAAAGAAGGAATAACAAAAGGAATTCATTTGTTTAATGATTATATAGATCAGTTAAACCTTGAAACAGAATATTACTTAAAATTCAGAGGCAAACACACTGAGATAGTAAGTAATAATTTGAATAGAAACAGAAGCATTCTGAATCAAATAGCTAACAATGCGAGCCATTACGCTTCCACTTATACCGATTTTGAAGAAAAATTTAAAGCACTAAGTGAAAAAGCACGATTACATTTATAAACTATAAAAATCAATTAACAAAAAAGAGGTATCTACTTATGTAGTATACCTCTTTTTTTAATGTAATAAAAATTTATTCTTCATTTTCATAAAATAATAATTGAGGATTGTAAATAACATATTTACTTAAAGATTCATCTGATTCAAATTTTCTCCCTATATATATTGACCCATCAGACTTTGTTTGCTTAATTTGTGTATTAGAATAAATTATTTTTTTTTTCACATCCCAAATCAGATGCTCTGTTTCAATAATTTCTCCGGTTTCATAATTCGTAATTATCACATTACGTTTTGCTTCCATTATATTATCAGTTTCGTAATTAACTCCATATAAAGCTGTTAATTTTGATAGTTTTTGCTTATTTTCTCCATAAGTGATAACTTCAACTCCTTTAGGACATTCTTGATAAGTTTCCGGAGAATGAAAGGTATATAAAATCGGGGCTTTAAATTCATGTGTTACCACTCCGCTTTGACTTATAAACAAGTGAATATTTTTTGCAATTTCACCCGGAATAGTATCATTTTTAAAGATATTATTTACTACCGCAATGTCATTACGACAAGCACCAAAAATTAAGATTACTATTATTAAAACACCTATTGTTCGTATATATGACACTATAATTTTCATACATGATTTATCGAACAGTTGTAGTTTCACCTATCCAACATTCGACCCGATAAGACTGTCCTTTTTGTAAACCTAATTGAAAATACGTTTCTATTTTAGGAAATGCTCTAGCTACGCTATTTAATTTAGCTTGTGCATCATTGTATATTTTAGCCTGATTTTCGTCATTTTTACCGGATGTCATAGCCATAGCTTTACTGTATTTATCGGCAGCAGCCCAATACACAGCAGCAGGAAGCTCAAGAGAGCCACAAGCAGAACCGGATGATGCATATAAATCACCCATTAAAATATATGCACGAGCTTCATTAGGATTAAGCTTTAATATATTGTATGCATTTTCTCTGGCAATGGAATATTGTCCGACTTTATTATAACTTTCCGCAAGCATTATATAGGTTTTGATTTTGTCAGAAACTTTTTCAAACATTGTAATAGCTTCTTTAAAATAATTGATAGCATCTTGATACTTTTCTTTTTTAAAGCTGATTAATCCCATATAAAAAGCCGTATTCGCATTTGGTTGGATTTTATGAATTTCTTCTACAGCTGTAACATAAATATCGTTATTTGTACAACCCTCTTTATTGAAAAATTTAATGATTTGTCGCAAAATACGTTCATCTTTATTTTGCTCTAATTTTTTACCATAAATCTGAATCAAATCATCACAATTTGCATATTGTGAAAAACGAATATCCATGTTTTTAGCCACTCTTTGATATTGTTCAAATACTTTTCCGGTTCGTGCAGAATCTTTTACTAAATCTTCATAGGTAACATCGAATTCATCTTTAGAAATCAAACCACTATCTAATTTCGATTGCACGTCATAGATTTTTCGCATTGACTTATCAAATGTTATTTCGCTCTCATCTAATTTATAATCTAGTACTTCCGTAATTTTATCATAAGCGTCTATCATTATTTCTGAAGTTAATTGTTTGTTATTCATATAACGTTCTGCTGTAATGAAAAACACATCCAATACTTGGGGTGATGTAGTTGTTCCTCCAAGTTCTATAGCTTTATTAAACAGTTCGTATGCTTTTTCCCACTCATAAGCTCTAAATCTCATTGTGTTAACAGCAATCTGACCCAATGCATATGCTTCATCTGAAGGATAACATTGTATACGTAATTCATATAAATCAAACAACTCTTGAATATAAGCAGCCTTTTTGGAAGAATCTTTTTCGGTTTTTAATAAATTTTCTAATATTATTGGACCATTCGTAAAATTATTTTTGCTTGATATCGGACAATTTTGAATGGTTTGTTTCCAAAACTTATACGCCTCTGAATAATTTTTTTGTTTGAATGCTTCGCGATATAAAGAAATATTCGTAATACATGCAATACTATCTTCTCCGTACTTGGGTCCGTTCCATTGTGCTGTAGCTGTATAAGTAAAAGCTACTATAAATACTGCCAATAAAATTTTTATTCTTTTTTCCATTACTTAAATTTATATTTTATGTTTCTAATCTAATTTTCTTCTTTGATACCATCGTTCATGTAATTTAATATTAAAAGAAACAATGAAATAAGTTTCTTGTAACAATTTGTTTTTCAATGTACCCCATTGCCCATATTCGGCATTCACATTAAATCTTGTTTTATTTTTCTTCATTGGAAAAGACATTCCAAAATTTATGCCAAATCTATCTATTTGATTTTCTTTAACATAAAGCGAAGTGAGTTCATAATAAGCGCCTAAGCTAAACATAATTTTCGGAAAATATTTAGAACTTGTTGGATTGGGTGTAAAATTACCTCCAAAAGAATATTTATATGAATCTCTCAATGTGTCTTGTATTTCTCCCATCTTAAAGTTACTCCATTCACTCCAGCTGAAGTCAAATCCAATAAAATATTTTTCGGAAGAAAATGAAATACCACCGCCAATGGTTTGGGGTAACGTAATTTTTATTTTTTCTTTTCCTTTCCAATACAAAGAATCAACAATTGATTCTCCTGAAACACTATTAATATAACTTAATTTTAAAGTCGACTGATTTCCATATATAATTGGAATAGAAGGCGTATAAACAAGGCCCAAGCCTAATTTCGATTTTTTAACAGGAATAAAATATTGTGTACCGAAAGAAAAAAGCACCCCATTCACGTATACATTATGGTCATTTTTAAAATTCAGGAACGTATTATCTGAAAATTGAATTCTTTGAATTTTATCATAATTTCCAAACAAGTAAGAAATATTACATCCCAAAGAAAAATTTTTGAATAATTGAAATGCATTCCCCCAATAAAATTCATAAATTCCTCCGGTGCCAATATAGGCATAATTAACATCTACAGAATCTCGATATATGGAGGTTTCGTTTATAGTATAATTAATAAAACTATATGGCTGAAAACCAATTGCTGTTTTCCAATATTGAACAACAGAGAAACCCAATGAAAGATAATCAAATGTTATAGTTGAACCCTTTTGACTAACATTAGCTTCCTCTAATACATGATATTTATAAGAAAAAGCAGCATCAATCAAACAAGATAAAGAATCAAAAGCTATATAGGATGCAGGATTTGAGAAATTAACAGTAGCAGGATGTTGATAGGCATACGATACTCCTCCCATTGAACGATTCGTATAAGAAGCCCTTCGTGACATTTCACCGAATCCAAAACGGGAATAAGGTGAACTTAGCTGATTTTGAGTAAAGGTTTCGAAGCACATCAATAGCGTCAAAAACAGTAAAAATATTATTTTTATTTTTTTATTCAACATTATAATTTAATATTAAAGATAAACCAAGAAGGACTAAGTTAGGATATGCGACAACTTCATTTGACAAGAATTTTTCGAATTTTGGCATATCACCTCCTGTTGCTATAATTTTTAATTCCTTATATTCATTTTTATACATATTAATAAATCCATTGCATTCATTGATAACCCCATGTATCACACCCGACAAAATAGATTTTTCGCTTGTGTCTCCAAGTAAAAATGAGATGGATTTAAAGTTAACAAGAGGCAATTTTTCTGTATAAAAATGCAATGATTTGAATCTCATTACTAACCCGGGAGAAATACCACCACCAAGATAGCTCCCCTGTTTATTGATAAAGTCATACGTAATACAACTTCCCATTTGAATAACTAAGCAGTGAGAATCGGGAAAAAGATGATGAGCTGCAACAGCACATGCTAAACGATCATATCCAAGTGTGAGTGTTGTTTTATAGTCATTGTTGATAGGAATGGGAGTTGTAAAAGTTAATTTAATTACTTTATAGTTTGATTGCAAATAATTTTCTATTTCAAAATCAATATCTATAACTGAAGATATTATTACATTCTGAAATACATACTTGTCTTCTAATTGATTGATATCTGAAATATTTAATATTTCTTTTATTGAAAAATAAAGCTGCTCTATATTATTGACGACAGCAAGCTTTATAGTTGTATTTCCAAAATCTAATATTAAATTATTCAAAATATATTAATTATATAATTAGCATGGCATCCCCATAGGTTAAGAACCTATATTTTTCATTAATCGCCTCTTTATAAGCTTTCATTACCAAATCAAACCCCCCAAACGCACACACTAACATCAACATAGATGACTGAGACGGATGCAAGTTTGTAATCATAACATTTGCTGATTTAAAA
This sequence comes from Bacteroidales bacterium, assembly GCA_028703095.1. Lineage (GTDB taxonomy): Bacteria > Bacteroidota > Bacteroidia > Bacteroidales > WCHB1-69 > UBA5266. The sequence goes on along the minus strand of JAQVNO010000057.1, from coordinate 5,652 downwards.
TCATAGGGTGGAAAAATAAACTTATTTGTCCATCCTTTGTAAGGTTTTATAAGTCCTGATATATATACCGATGATTCCAATGCTTTTAAACAAGTAGTTCCTACTGCACAAATCTTTTTTCCTTTAGATTTAGCTTCATTAATAATAGTAGCTGAGGATTCCATAATTTCCATCTCTTCAGAATCCATTTTATGTTTTGCCAGATCTTCAACATCTATGGTTTTGAAATTTCCAATTCCTGCATGTAAAGTAATTTCTGAAACACTTACCCCTTTAAGTTCTAACATTTTTATCATCTCACGACTTAAATGGAGACCTGCAGCAGGAGCGACTACTGCTCCTTCGTTTTTCGCATATATGGTTTGGTAATAATCTGCATCTTGTTCGCTTACATCTCTTAATTTTTGTATGGATTCCGGGATTGGCATTTGTCCGATAGAAAATAATTTTCTTTTAAATTCTTCATATGAACCATCAAATAAAAAACGTAAGGTACGACCTCTGGATGTTGTATTATCAATTACTTCAGCTATTAAAGATCCATTATCAAAATAAATTTTGTTTCCAATTCGGATTTTTCTTGCAGGGTCGACCAACACATCCCAAAGTCTACTTTCTTTGTCTAATTCCCTCAATAAAAAAACATTAATACTTGCTTTTGTCTTTTCTTTTTCTCCTTGCAACATGGCAGGGAACACCTTAGTGTTGTTAGTTACAAACACATCCCCATCATCAAAATAATCTATTATATCCTTGAATTTTTTATGTTCGATTGTTTTTTTAGCACGATTTAAAACAATTAATCTTGCTTCATTTCGCTCTTCATGAGGATAAATAGCAATAAGGTCTTGTGGCAGAAAGTATTTAAATTGCGATAGTTTCATATTTTTTAAATATATAATAACATTATTATCAACAAATAATATTTTTTTTAAGCAAGATACAAAAGTAATTTAATTTTCCTATGAAACGCCATTTTTTAATAATTATTTTAATATAATTAATTTTTCTAAGAATCTGATAATTTTAATAAAAAATATTCTATTAATCTATCAAAATACATCCACTTAAAATTTTACTTCTTTTTTATTAAATAATTGAATATCTGATTTCTATAAATATTAAAAAAAATATTCAAAAATATGTTATTTAAACTGATATTTTTAGTTAATTTGTACTTTGATTTTTATAATTCGCATTTTTTTACAAATGCATAATTTTCAAATATATGGATAAAAAAAATAAAGCAATAGGAAAGATTTCACAAGTAATTGGTGCTGTTGTAGACGTTGTATTCGAACGGCAAGAGGATCTTCCAAGTATTTATGATGCGTTGGAAGTTATTAAAGAAAATGGGAGTAAAATAGTCTTCGAATGTGAACAAGACATAGGAGAAAACACTATGCGTTGCATTGCTATGGACTCAACTGACGGCTTACATAGAGGAATGGATGTTATTGCAACAGGGAGAACGATAAGTATGCCTGCGGCTAACATTAATGGACGTCTTTTAAATGTAATTGGAGAAGCCATTGACGGTATGGAAGAAATACAAACTGATACCTATAGAAGCATACACCGAGACCCTCCTACTTTTGAAAACCTTTCTACGTCAAGTGACGTATTATATACCGGCATTAAAGTTATTGATTTAATTGAACCGTATATGAAAGGCGGTAAAATCGGATTATTTGGCGGAGCCGGTGTTGGAAAAACGGTTATCATCATGGAAATGATAAATAATATTGCAAAAAAATATTCAGGCATGTCTGTTTTTGCCGGTGTAGGCGAACGTACCCGTGAAGGGAATGATTTACTGAGAGAAATGATCGAATCCGGTGTTATACGTTATGGCGATAAGTTTCTTGAAAATATGGAAAAGGGAAGCTGGGATTTGAGTTTAGTCGATAAAGAAGAATTGAAAAAATCACAGGCTACATTAGTATTCGGACAAATGAATGAACCTCCGGGAGCTCGTGCGCGTGTGGCATTATCCGGATTGACTGTTGCTGAATATTATCGTGATGGAGACGATCAAAACAGAGGAAGAGATATACTGTTTTTCGTAGATAACATTTTCCGTTTTACACAAGCCGGATCTGAAGTCTCCGCTTTACTTGGTCGTATGCCTTCTGCAGTAGGATATCAACCCACTTTAGCCACTGAAATGGGTATTATGCAAGAAAGAATCACTTCTACGAAAAGAGGTTCTATAACATCCGTGCAAGCTATTTATGTTCCTGCAGACGATTTAACAGACCCTGCTCCCGCTACAACCTTTTCTCACTTAGACGCAACAACCGTGTTAAGTCGTAAAATAGCTGCCTTAGGCATCTATCCGGCTGTTGATCCCTTAGATTCTACCTCTCGCATTTTAACGCCTGAAATTGTAGGTGACATACACTATAAAACAGCTCAGAGAGTAAAAGAGACTTTACAACGTTATAATGAATTACAAGATATCATCGCTATTTTAGGTATGGAAGAGTTAAATGAAGATGATAAATTAACAGTTCACAGAGCTCGTCGTATTCAACGTTTCCTTTCTCAGCCTTTTCATGTTGCAGAACAATTTACAGGACTGAAAGGAGTATTCGTTTCCATTGAAGATACCATCAAAGGTTTTAACATGATTATGGATGGCGAGGTAGATCAATACCCGGAATCAGCTTTCAATCTTGTAGGAACTATTGAAGAAGCTATTGAAAAAGGCAAAAAAATGTTAGCTGAAACTGAAAACTAAATCCAATATTATGAAAGTTCAGATTATAAGCCCTCAACGCCAAGAAATCATCGAAGATGTTTCTTTAATTCAATTACCCGGATTAGATGGTTTATTTGAGATACTTAACAATCATGCCCCTTTTATTGCAGCCTTATCGAAAGGTAAAGCAAAATTAATCAATAAAAAAGATGAAACTTGTTATTATCCTATTGAGGGAGGAGTTGTAGAAGTACTAAAAAATAAAATTATTATTTTAACCGAACAGTTATAATATTTTCTTTATTGAATTCTTACCACAAAGGGCACTTAATTGTGGTCCTTTTTTTTTTGAAACATTGAAGAGTTCTTATTCCATAAAAATTATTAAACGGTACTTTGATATTAACAAAATTCTGTAGATTTCACATAAAAGTCTTTTCTTGGTGTTTCAACATTCATAATAGCATAATAAAAAAGGATAGTAAAACACTATCCTTTTTTATATTAAGTATCGTAATTTATACTCCTAGTTGCAACCGATAAAAGCCTTCACAGCTTAATTCTTTATCTGCTTCAGCCATATATTGAGCAACTGTTTTTTTACTATCACGAATAAAATCTTGATAAATAAGGGTGTTCTCTTTGAAAAATTTATTTAATTTACCTTGGGCAATTTTTTCAATCATATTTTCAGGTTTTCCTTCATTGCGTACTTGTTCACGTGCAATTTCGAGTTCGTGTTCAATTAACTCTTTTGGCACATCCTTTTCATTGACACTAATAGGACTCATAGCTGCAATTTGCATAGCAATTTCATGACCTATTGTTTTTAGATTATCGACTTTTTTATTAAACCCAACAATAGAAGCTAATCGATTCCCATTATGGTTATAAAAAGAAACAAATGGTTTTTCTAAGATTTCAAATTGATTTAATTCGATTTTCTCACCTGTTTTACCTGTCATTTCGGTTAAAAGTGCTTCAATAGAATGACCGTTTAGTATGCTTTGTTTTAATTGATTAAGACTTTGAATGCGATTTGCAACGGCAAAATCTATGATAGCATTTGCCAATGCAATAAAATCTGATGTTTTACCCACAAAATCTGTTTCGCAGTTAAGCATAATCACGGCGACATAAGTATTATCATCAGTTGATTTAGCAACAACAAAACCTTCATTTGCACTACGATCTGCCCGTTTTGCTGCAACTTTTTGTCCTTTTTTCCTTAGTATATCTATCGCCTTGTCAAAATCGCCATCGGCTTCAACCAAAGCATTTTTACAATCCATCATTCCCGAACCGGTGATCTGTCTTAATTTATTTACATCTGCTGCTGTAATTGCCATTTTTTTAAATATTTTTTGTACTACATTTTATTTTTTTGAAATTGGACGACGACTTGCCGGACGTTTTTTCTTATCTTCCATTGATTCTGTCGCGGTTGATTCACCTAATCGTCTTCTTCGTCCAGTTCTTTCTACTTTTTCTTCCTCCACAGCTTTGAATACTTCTTCTTCAACTATCTCTTCTTCTTCCATTTTATCATTGTTTAACGCTTTTTCATTCAATCCTTCTTGAATAGCATCACACATTGATTTTATAATAACAGCTATTGATTTTGAAGCATCATCGTTAGCGGGAATAGGAAAATCTACAAGAGTAGGGTCAGAATTTGTATCTACGATAGCAAAAATAGGGATATTTAATTTTTTTGCTTCCGCAACAGCTATATGTTCCTTCATGATATCAACCACAAAAACAGCGGCAGGCAATCTGGATAAATCTGAGATAGAACCTAAGTTCTTTTCTAATTTAGCTCTTTCGCGTTGAATTTGGAGTCGCTCTCTTTTTGAAATACTATCCCACTGAGGACTAGACATTAGACTGTCAATAGAAGACATTTTCTTCACAGCTTTTCGTATAGTATTGAAATTGGTGAGCATTCCTCCAGCCCATCTTTCTGTTACGTAAGGCATATTAACTTCTTTCACATACTCAGACAAAATCTCTTTTGCTTGTTTTTTTGTAGATACAAACAATATTTTCTTACCTGATTTAGCAAATTGTTTAATAGCCATGCCGGCTTCATCAATTTTTTTAACTGTTTTATGAAGATCGATGATATGAATACCATTTTTCTCCATAAAAATGTAGGGAGCCATATTAGGATTCCATTTTCTTTTTAAATGTCCAAAATGAGCACCCGCTTCCAATAATTGGTCAAAATTTACACTTGTCATTGATTTTTTTTTAATGTTTACTTTCTTTATTATTTTAAGCAATTGCATGGTAGTTTTGCAAAAGCAAAAGTCTCTGCAATTTAGATACTAAACATTCGTCGATGCTTTGTATTCTACTCTTAACGTTTACTAAATTGAAATCTTTTTCTCGCTTTAGGTTGTCCCGGTTTCTTACGTTCAACCATACGAGGATCTCTTCTTATCAAACCTTCAGCTTTTAATCCGGGACGATTCTCTGGATTAATTTCACAGAGTGCTTTTGAAATAGCCAATCGTACAGCTTCTGCTTGACCCTTAATGCCACCGCCCGTCAGATTTACTTTAACATCGTATTGTCCTTCTACTTTTGTAATAGCAAAAGCTTGATTAACTATATATTGTAAAGTTCCTGTCGGGAAATATTCCTTATAATCACGTCCATTAATTGTAATATTTCCATTTCCCGCTTTCATATAAATACGGGCAATCGCTGTTTTTCTTCTACCTGATTTATTTATTATTTCCATACTTATTTAATGTCTTTAATATTGATTTGTTTCGGTTTTTGAGCTTCATGTTTATGCTCGTTTCCTGCAAAAACATGTAAGTTTCTAAATAATTCACTTCCCAATTTATTTTTTGGAAGCATACCTTTTACTGCATGTTCAATCACTGCAATGGGTTTCTTTTCCAATAATTGTTTAGGTGTAGTAAAACGTTGTCCAC
>JAQVNO010000170.1 GCA_028703095.1 Bacteroidales bacterium | reverse complement strand
TAACCTACTCCGATATTTGGATTGTAAATAGTTGAAAAGAAAGATACTCCTATTTCGTTTTCTATCATCATAGGACAGAACCACAAAAAGAAAAGATTAAACAATACAGTCAATACAATATTAAAAATTTTAATAAAAGCAAAACGTAAGGGACGATTTTCGGCACGTAAACGAGCAAAAGGGATACTACTGATAACATCCAGACTGATAATGATAGCAAACCAACGTATGTATTCCGGATGAGTCGGGTATTGCAATACATTCGCTATAGGTTGAGAAAATACTAATGATAAGACTATGAATAATAGAGTAGTAGATAAAAGTGTAAAAAATGTAGTACTAAATACTTTTTGTTTGTCGCTTTCAGTACTTACAAAGCGAAAAAAGGCAGTTTCCATGCCATAAGTAAGTATAACCATTAACAATGCCACCCAAGCATACATCTCTCCGACAACGCCATAATTTTTCGGATCAAGAAAAATATAGGTGTGAAATGGAACCAAAAGGTAATTTAATAAGCGTCCTACGATGGTGGTTCCGCCGTAAATAAGTGTTTGATTCGCTAATTTTTTAAGTTCAACCATTTGATTTTTAAAATGTTATTTATTCAATTATTGCTGATTGACCCTATTGAACATTTATTAAAAATTTTCGCTGCAAAAGTACTAAATAAAGAGAAATGAAGTATCAATAAATAACAAATAATCCTATATAGTTCGTATAGACTCATGTTGAATATAAAAATAGTTAAGAAAAACGTGTTTATATCTTTTTAAGAGGTTGCATTGTGAACAGATGTGAGTTTTGAAATGGAAATTAATTTTTCTTGAATTGATCAAGAGCAAGTTTTAAGGAAAAAACATGAGAATAAAGAGCAACAGAAATATCTCCTAAATCGGTAAGTGCATAATCGATGGTAAGAATTTTTTTAATCGTAAAACCAACACCTATATTTACCTGACATGTAACGATTTGTTTTCCATCTATATTTTTTTCTTTTTGTAGATTTCCAACGCCACTTCGTATAAATACTATATTTTTATATCCGAATTCCAAACCGAGATGCGGATCTATACTGAGTAGCTTAGTTGTAATTAGCGTGTTTCTTTTTCCGTCAAAAGGGATGTCTATATCGAGGCATGTCATGGCAGTAAAGCCTTTTCCTAAATTAAAATCACGACCAAATCCAAGTGATAAACGGGGGAGAGTAATTTCCAATCCATTTTCAGGAAGTTCGTTACCGGTCGCTATAAATACTTCTTTCATATTTTCAGGTAAATCGTAATGCCAAGCATTGAATGTAGACGTTATATCACGTGCCGTAAGTCCGAATTTCCATTTGTTGATTTCATACTGAAGCCCGGCATCTAATCCGAATCCCCAAGCACCGGCAAAATTACCGATTTTACGTCTGATTAGTTTAAAGTTCATTCCAATTGACAAACCGTTGACGGGTAATTTTCTACCGTAAGAGAAAATAGCAGCCCAGTCAACAGCAGAAAAATATGTAATGCGGTCATAGTTAATGTTTCCTTGATTGTCTATGAGTTGTGTGGTATTTGGAATCCCATCGACACCGAATCGTAAAAGCGTAAATCCTACGCTTTGCTTTTCATCAATACGGTAAGAGATTCCCATATAATCATAATTGGCAATGCCTGCAAAATAAGCTGCATGCATCAGCGATAGTTCATATTTTTTTTCCACATTAGCTAATCCTGCAGGATTCCAATACGATGCCGTTACATCATTGACCATAGCAACATGAGTATTGGCAAGTGATAATCCTTTTGCACCAATACCTAAATTTAAGAAATCATTGCTGTATTTACTTTGGGCAGCGAGGTCTTTCGAAGCCAAAGCAATGAGGATGATTAGGAAGTAATGTATGCTATATGATTTCAATTAAAGATTATTTTTTAGTATTCAACGTGTGTTTTTGTGGTTTATTTTATAAATGTTTTAAATCTTAGCTAATTGATAGCCAGAAAGAATAAGGAAATTTTTATTGATTATGTATATTGTTTAAAACTCAAAGCGTAGTTTGCAATTAAATAATCTGGGAGTAAGATAATTTGGAATTATATAAGAGGTGCCATTGATATCTGTTACACTCGTATATGAAATGATATTATAATAATTAAAAACATTAAAGATTTCGAAGGTAAGATAAGCGTCATTGAAAATACGTAAAGGGTTTTTAGGATTGGAAAAAGAAGCATCGTTGATAAATTGCCACGAAAAGCCTAAGTCGGCTCTGAAGTAGGCTTTATGCATACGTCGAGCAAGAGATCTTGAAACACCTGGTATAGTATACATTAATGGCGTAGAATAAATCAGATTGATATGAGCTTTTAACATAGGTAAACGAGGAACTTTATCTTGGAAAAATAAATTGATGGAAAAACGTTGGTCTGTTAAACGGGGCACATAACCCGGATAGACGATACTATCGAAGACCCTTTCGTTGATATCAGAAGTGAAATTACGGTTACTATCCAAATATAATTTATAAAAATCACCTTCAATGTCTTCCATACTTTTCATAAGTGAAATCGTTAGCCAGGATTCAAGTCCGGGTACAATTTCACCGGATAATTTGGCATCTATACCAATAGCGTATCCATGGGCATCATTAACACCTGAATAAACAATTCTTACGTTGTCGATTGTATACGTGATTAAATCGTCCAGGTACTTATAATACATTTCTCCGCTTAACTTAAAAGGGCGTTGTGAAATTCTAAACATATAATCGGTGCCTAAGATGATATGATAAGACTTTTGAGATTTTATGTTAGTGTTTAAGCTTCCGTCCGGACGTCGCATTTCTTTATAAAAAGGAGGCTGATAATACATGCCTGTAGCGACATAAAAACTGACTTTTGATTTTATTTTGGGTTGATAGATAAAGCGCAAACGTGGAGTGAATATAATTTCATTGTTGAAAGTCCAATAAGCAAATCGCAACCCTCCGGTGAGGATGAAGATATTGGAGGAATCTTCATAAACCCATTTATCTTGTAAAAAACCTGATAAGCGGAAAGATTCCAAGTCGTTATTAGCAAACAAATAATCGTTAATAATCAAATTACGACCAGGATGCGTTAAACTTACCGAATCTCCCGGTTTTGTAGGAATATAGGGTAAGGTGTATCCGGTAGAGTCTTGTAGTCTCCATTCTAATAATTTATCCGTAATGAATTCCCCTTGACCTTTAATCCCCCATAATAACAAATGTTTCTTGAGTTTGTGTGAGCCTCTGAATTCACCATGAAATAGATTTGCCTGTAAGAAATTACGCCCATGATGCAAATCCGAACCTACTGCCCGTGAAGATAGGTCTTCTCCTAACTCCTCCGAACCGAAATTTGAATTTACTTCACTTAGAAAGTATTGACCTTCGATATCAAAGGTTTCTTTTTCATAGGAATTAAA
>JAQVNO010000169.1 GCA_028703095.1 Bacteroidales bacterium | reverse complement strand
TCCCACTAATGGAAATACAATCATTTATTATTGCATACCCCAAAGCGGCAAAGTAAAACTTACCCTCACCGATGTAAACGGTAAAGTGGTGTATAAAACCAACGTTAAAGCCATGGCGGGAACAAACAGTTTTGAAATCAATACACAAAACCTGTCAAGCGGCATCTATTTCTACAAAGTAGAATACCAAGGCGAACATATTGTAAAGAAATTGACAGTAGAACGATAACTTTAAAAAAATATTTATGAAATCATCTTGCTTTTTTGTAGAAAAGTACCCAAGCGTAGGCTGTTTGGAATATATTTTCATTTCCCAAACAGCTAAAAGGGTCATAATACAAAAAAATAATAATAATTTAGTTTAATAATATAAATTATATAAAAAATGAAAAATACAATAGTAATAATTTTTAGTTTAATTTTTAGCATACCTTATCTTAGTCATGCAGGTTATAAAAAATTCCAATGGTTAACCGATGGTTCTTGTTATGCTTATACGCTTTTTGATGCTAATTCATATATCATTGCTGCAACGGAACAAGGCGATTATTCTGTTGGAGGAGTGAAAAATAGAATTGTTTTAATTAAAACCGATCTCTCGTTTAATATAATCAACAGCGTTTCGTTTGAGGATACCATAAGAGGTGTGCGAGACATTAAGATTCATAGCATTTGCCCTGGAGGAAATGGATTTATCATGTGTGGTAGCATTGATAATAATGCTATTATTGCTGATGTAGATCAAAATTTTAATTTTTTAGCTGTATATGAATATTCCAATGCCAACGTTTTTTATTCGATTTGTGCGTATGGGGTATGTGGAAAAGACAATAATTCAGGACTTATGTTTTATTTAGATGATCAAAATCTTGGTAATTTAGATGGTTATCAAACACCAACAGCTTGGGAATTTCATAAAGTAACCTATGTGGGTTCGGTCAACGAATTGGCATTTGCTGGTGTTGACGAAAATAGAAACGAAACAGGATTCGCTTTTTTTGTTTTTGATAATTTAAATAAAATTTTAATACCTCTTTGTTGTTATGGTTTTAATAATTCATCCAATCCGAATTCGTATGCCTGTATCACTGCCGATAATCATGGGTCAACCGAACAATGTATTGTTTCTACTTCTTACGGTTCACAAATAAATACTTTTTTTATTGATGATGTTTTAGGCAATCCTATTCTTAGAGGCAATCCAAAATTCACGCATCCTCAAAATTATTATTTTTATTTGCAAGATGTTGTGTTTTCTCAACAATGGAATAATGGTATTTTTTCATGGACGGGTTATTGTTTTGATGTTTCTTCGGGTTATACCGATGCATTTTATATTCGCATGGATTTTGATTATAACAATTTGCCCAATTCTCCTTTTTATAATGTACCTTTTTACAATTACTATGCCTCTCCCAATACCGATTACAAACTTTATCAAGTAGAACATTATTTTGGAGATATTTCGTGTGTAGGTTATTATAATGAAAATAATAGTACAGGTGTTTTTACAGCTTTTCCCGAAATTACTTCTAATTGCGATAATACAACAAGCTCTTTGGGAGAAGACCATTCCATAGCAGATATTTCTTTGTATGGTATTAATTTAAATTCATATTCTATTGGTTCAGATACAAATTATATTTTGTATTCTCAACCAAGAACTTTTAATACCGATACGTGTGAAACTATTCCGGATGAAAATCCAACTAATTCTCAAAAATCAACTACGAATATTAAAACATTTGATATTGATGATGCTAAGATTTTTGTTTCAGGAGATGAACTTCATATAGTGAATGTGAAAGATGTTGCCGATTATTTGATACTTTCTGCTGACGGTAAAGTTTTAGATAAAGGTAAAACCGGAACTTTTCCTATTTCGGTTTCTTCGTTTACTCCCGGGTTCTATACATTGGTATTAAAAGGAGAAAAAACAATTACTTCGTATAAATTTGTTATAACTCATAAATAATATTATCCATGAAAGCAATACACATTTTAATTTTTATAGTAGGGGTTTGCTATTCCACTCAAGCGCAGGAACGTTTGCAGATATGGATAGGCGATATGACGCCGGTAAAAGAAGTAAACGATACTTTTAAAATCAGCACGGCAAGTCAATTGGCGTGGCTTTATCATCATCAGGTAAATAAATTTAACGGAAAAACTATCTATTTAGAAGCTGATATTGATTTGGGTGGAACATTAACGCCCCAATCCAAGTGGAGACCGATTCGTAATTTTGAAGGTGCTTTTGACGGCAATTACCATAAAGTGATGAATTTATACATTGATTCTACGGTAAGTATTTCGGAAGCCGGTTTTTTTGGACCTGTATTAAATTCAGGAAGTGTAAAGAATGTTATATTAGAAAATATAAACATTTATTCATCAGCCATGTGGATAGGAGGTGTAGCAGCATTGTCTTATGGCACTATTGAAAATTGCAAAGTAAGTGGGATATTAATAGGTACCAATGTTCATGACATGCACGGTATTTGCGGGGGAAGTGCAAATAAAGGTACGATAAAAAATTGTGAAGCGCGTTGTATATTTGGTGGAAATAAAGGTTGGGGTTATCGTTGTGGTTCCGGATTGGGAGCAAACGAAAACATTATATCGTGTTTATCATCTTGTACCTCTACATTCAAAGGTGAATTTGGCGGATTGGCATATTCAGCAACTTCCAATATTAAAAATTGTTATGTAGTAAATAGTCATATTGTTAAAGGAGGAGGATTTGTGTATTATGAATACGGTTCATCTGACGGTATAGCTTATGATTCCGTTAAAAATTCATATATAGTAAATACGATGGTAGATACGGGAGGTTTATTTGGATATACGGAAAAAGGCGGATATTTTGATGGGATTAGAAATTGTTATTACGATAGTGATATGGGAGGTAATCCGTTGTTTTATCCAAGTATTGCCCATAACGATTCGGTAAAAGCAAAGACAAAAGGCGAGATGCAACAAGCGTCTTTTGTAACGACATTAAACGGCAATCAAAGCGTAGCAGCCTGGAAAGCGGATTTTGAGGATATGCCTATTAACGATGGGTTTCCGATTTTGGTATGGCAAAAGCATCCGCAAAGCATTACGTGGATACAAAATTTGGATACTTTGTATCCGGGCAGTCAAGTGCAACTTACGGCAACTTCAAGTTCGGGGTTACGTGTGGATTATTTGATAGCGAGCAATTACGATATGGTAAACATTAGTGCGGATAAAAAACTTACGGTGGCTAACCGCAATCTGCAAGCAAGCGTTCAACTTATTGCCAAACAGGCAGGTGACAGCACGTACGACCAAGCTCCTTGGGTGTATAAAACCGTGTATATAGCCGGACAAAATACAATAGATGTCAAAATAGATACGGTACTCAAACCCATAGCAACGGAATGCGATACGTCCACTCGTACGGTTAATGTGATAGCAATTG
>JAQVNO010000056.1 GCA_028703095.1 Bacteroidales bacterium | reverse complement strand
CATTTATAAAATTATAGTATTTATCCATTGTTTTATTTTGTTGTAGCGTTGAAAAGAAGCTTTACAATATTATTATATTTGCAGGTAATTATTGTAATATAAAAGTAATAGGCATTCGAAATTGCGCTCTTACCGTTCTACCTCTTTGTTTGCCCGGTTTCCATTTAGGCATTTTTTTTGCAACACGAACAGCTTCTTCATCAATGCTTTGTGCCTTTCCTCTTAAAATTTTTACATTTGTAATACTTCCATCACGTTCTACTACGAAACCTACAATAACAGTTCCTTCGATTCCGGCAGATTTTGCTACGCTGGGGTAAACGATATTGTCCTGGAGGAATTTCATACGAGCTTCGTCTCCTCCGGGAAATTCAGGATTTTCTTCAACAATAACAAAAATTTCTTCTTCTTCTACCGGTGCTTCATCAACATATTCAACGTATTCGTATTCCTGAGTGACCATTGATTGATCTGATTCAGCATCTACCTCAAAATCTGAGTCGATTCTGATATTGTCGTCAATAATTTCTATTACAGTAGTTGTCATGGGTGCCGGTGGAGGAGGAGTAACTTCTTTTACTTGTTCTGTTTGCAAAATAATATCTTCTGTTTCATAAGCAGGACCATAATCAAAGCTAACAACTTCTTTTTCTTCCGATCCGAATAATTCAAACATGGCTAATACCAATACCAAAGCTGCAAATATTCCTATTTGAAAAAAGATGGGTTTTTTCCATTCTAAATCTGCTTTTATTGATTTTTTAAGTTCCATTTTTTCAATATTTTAATTAGTTTAAAAAACTATTTTTAATTGTATGCAAAAATACAATTTATTATAATATAAACGTATATTTACATAAATTTTTTTGTACAAAAATTGTACAAAATTTATTGAATAATTCATTTTATTTTAAATAATTACATAATTAATGACACCATTGTCCGATAAAAGTCAATAGATTCTTCGATTTGCTCAGAATGACAGTCTTATGCATGGTGTAGGAAAGGCTAAGGGATTGCTTTGTGGAAAAGCCGCAAAGCAACCCCTTAGCCCTCATCTTTATCTTTAAAGCTATTGTCATTCTGAACGTAACGAAGTGAAGCGGAGAATCTTTAACAATATCAGAATTTATATGGGACAATAATGAATTAATAAGCGAGATTATTATAATTATTGTTTTTTTTTTTCTTTATTTATTGTAATTTTGTAAAAATTTTAAAAATTAAATTATAATGAATAAAATATCAATAAAAAGTATTATTGTGATTGCTGTTATTACCGGTGTTGTTGTACTTGGTTTAATGTTTGGTATGCCAATGTATAATGTGTGGCAACAAGAAATGACCGGTAAGGCTGAATTTTCACGGGCAGAACAAAACAGAAAAATCAAAGTTGAAGAAGCTAAAGCAGAAAAAGAAAGTGCAATTTTCAGAGCTGAAGCAGAAGTAGAGCGTGCCAAAGGCGTTGCCAAAGCCAACGAAATTATAGGCGGGAGTTTAAAAGATAATAAGGATTATTTAGTATATCTATGGATACAAGCACTATACGATGAGTCTAATTCTGTTATATACGTTCCTACGGAAGCCAATCTTCCCATTATGGAAGCAGCGCGTTTCAACTTAAATAATAAGCATAAATAAAACGGTGAAAATTATAGTGATTTCACATCCTTCTTGGATTGAAGATGAAAATGAAGCTGTCCGTATCTTGTTTGAAAACGGCTTGGAATATTTTCATCTTCGAAAGCCGGATGTTACTATGGATACTTATCGTATGTTTTTAGAAAAAATAAATCCTGATTTTCATAAACATATTATTATTCATAATCACTTTGAGTTGATTTCTGAATATAAAATTAAAGGAATACATCTTAATAGTAAAGCTAAAACAATTTTACCAATGATTTCAAAACATTGTAGTCGTTCTTGTCATAGTTTTAATGAGATAATTGAAAATAAAGCATTTTATGACTACTTATTTTTAAGTCCTGTTTTTAATAGTATTTCCAAACAAAACTATCAAGGAGTTTTTCACTTTAAAGACTTGGAACAAGCAAGTGAAAAACATATTATTGACCAAAAGGTTATTGCCTTGGGCGGTATAGATGTTACAAAAGTTAAACAAGTTATAGAATGGAAGTTTGGAGGAGTAGCGGTATTAGGGTTTTTATGGGAAGACTATTTTTTATCGAAAGATGTACGTAGACTTTTATCAAATTTTAAATTGTTACAACAAGCTATAAAGAATCAATAGATATGAAAAGGAAGTGCTTAAAAGATTATAGATTACAATTTATAACTCATTGTACGGAAAGCTATGATTATTATGAATCGGCTAAAATTGCGTTAGAAGGTGGGATCCGTTGGATACAATTACGTATGAAAGAGGCTGGCGAAGACGAAATAAAAAAAGAGGCAATGCGTATAAAAAATGTATGTCAGATGTATGAAGCTCTTTTTATTATTGATGATTATGTGGAATTGGCCATTGAGTTGGAAGCTGATGGCGTCCATCTTGGGCAGAATGATATGCCGATAAAAGAAGCTCGACGATTAGCCGGAACGAAATTAATCATAGGGGGTACGGCTAACACTTTCTCTCAACTTAAGGTTTTATCTGATGAAGGGGTTGATTATATAGGATTAGGACCTTTACGATTTACACAAACTAAGCACACACTTGCCCCTATTTTAGGCTTGAAAGGGATTAAGGAAATTATTGATGAGTGTAAATATCATCATGTGGATTTACCTATTTATGTTATTGGAGGAGTACAAAAAGAAGATGTAATTACTATATTACAAACTGGAGCAACAGGAATAGCCTTGTCATCAGCTATTTTACAAACGAAGCATCCATTGAATGAAACAAAAGAATTTATGCAATTAACTAATAAGAGAAAGTGATTATTGCAATTGAAAAACAATGGGTAATTTGAATATTGCTCTTACATTCTTTCCTCTTTGTTTTCCCGGATTCCATTTTGGCATTGATTTTACAACTCGTAAAGCTTCATTGTTTAGGATTTGCCCTTTGCCTCTATAAATGCTAACATTAGTTATACTGCCATCGAGTTCTACTACAAATTCAACCATAACTTTTCCTTCCATGCCTGCTTCAATGGCAGATTTCGGATAAATAATGTTGTCTTTCAGGTATTTCATTAAGGCTTCATCTCCTCCGGGGAATTCAGGATCTACCTCAACTACTCTAAAAGGAATATCTTCGACTTCCGGTTCAGGAAGAGCTTCTACCGGAACATATGGTTCTATGCTTTCACCCTCTTTAATTTCCGTATCAAAAATTGAATTATCAATCTCTTTGGTATTCTCTTCATCTTTCAATAATTCTATCCTTGTTGAAGCAGGTTGTGGAGGTAACACTTTTTTTTCAAAGATCTTTGTTGGAAGGATAATATCATCTTCAATCAATTCTCCTTGAAAGTTAAATGTGTGAATTTCTTTTTCTTTTGATCCGGTTATTTCAAACATTATCAGCATTAATCCTAATGCAATGAAGACACCTAGCTGGAAAAAAACAGGTTTTTTCCATTCTAAATCTGCTTTTTTAGTTTTTTTTGCTTTCATGACTCATGGTTTTTAAAGATTAATTTTATTTTAAAAACGTGAAAAATAAGAATTTATTTTAAAAATAAATAAAAATAGGTAGAAATTTTTCAATTATTTTTATACAATCTAAAAAATACATTTTCTATAGAAAGAATGTTGCTTCCAAACAATCAAAATTTGGGTTTTTAACTCTGTGAATAATAAAAATGAGTACTTTTGCAAACGCGGATGTATATAAAAAAAATCAGAGTATAAAGCAATAAACAGATATGGATACGCTTATTATCGCAAATAAAAAATTTCACTCCCGTTTATTTTTAGGAACCGGCAAATTTAGTTCTAACGAGATAATGGAGAAAGCTATATTGGCATCTGGTACTGAAATGGTTACCGCTGCATTGAAACGTGTGGATATAAACGATAAAGAAGATGATATGCTTAAGCATATCTTTCACAAACACATTACTTTTTTACCCAATACATCTGGTGCACGTGATGCGGATGAAGCCATTTTTGCAGCTCAATTAGCGAGAGAAGCATTAGAGACAAATTGGCTTAAATTAGAAATTCATCCCGACCCACGTTATTTACTCCCTGATCCGATTCAGACCTTACATGCAACGGAATCTTTGGTTAAGATGGGATTTATTGTATTGCCTTACATACAAGCAGATCCTGTATTATGCAAGTTATTGGAAGAAGCAGGTGCTGCGGCAGTCATGCCTTTAGGAGCTCCTATAGGTACAAACAAAGGATTGAGAACTAAAGATATGTTGGAAATTATCATTGAACAGTCTAAAGTACCTGTTATTATTGATGCGGGTATAGGTGCCCCATCACATGCTGCCGAAGCAATGGAAATGGGAGCTGATGCGTGTTTAATAAATACCGCCATCGCCATTGCAGGCGATGCAGTTGAAATGGCAAACGCCTTTAAATTAGCTGTTGAGGCAGGAAGAAGAGCTTTTAACGCTCGCATTGCTCCGGCTTCTGAAAATGCTGATGCAAGTAGCCCTTTGACAAGTTTTTTAAGCTAAATAAATGAAATATTATATCATTACAGGAGAAGCATCCGGCGATTTACACGCTTCAAATTTAGTTAGTCGTTTGCAACTATATGATTTTGAAGCCTGCATACGTGCATGGGGTGGAGAATTATTGGAAAAAAAAGGTGCCGAAGTAGTGAAAAATTATAAAGACTTGGCTTTTATGGGATTTGTTGAAGTTGCACGTAACCTGAAAACCATATTGGCAAATATTCGCTTTTGCAAACAAGATATACTTTCCTATCAACCCGATATTGTTATATTAGTCGATTATCCCGGATTTAATTTGCGTATAGCCAAATTTTTATCTAAACACAATATTCGTGTTTTTTATTATATTTCACCCCAAGTGTGGGCATGGCATAGTTCAAGAATTAAGCAAATAAAAGCTTATGTAAATGAGATGTTTGTTATTTTACCTTTTGAGAAAGAGTTCTATGCAAAACATGAAATTAACGTCCATTATTTTGGTCATCCCCTTTTAGATGCTATACAACATCAAAAAATAGATGTTAATTTTTTAAGCCTGCATACATTATCTTCTTTGCCTATTATTGCCATACTCCCGGGAAGTAGAACACAGGAAATTAAAAATATGTTGCCTGTCATGTTAAAAGCAGCAAGTACAATTTCAGAATATCAATTCGTTATAGCAGGGCTTGAAAATCACAAGCAATTATATCAAGACATTTGCAAGGATAATAAGATGCCTATTGTATATAATCAAACATATTCATTATTGGCAAATAGCTATGCGGCTATGGTGTCTTCCGGAACAGCAACACTTGAAACAGCTTTGTTTAACGTTCCACAAGTGGTCTGCTACAAAGGCAATTATCTTTCATACTTGATTGCTAAAAAATTAATTAAAAACATTAAATATATCTCTTTAGTAAATCTTATTGCTGATAAAGAAGTAGTAAAGGAATTAATACAAAACGATATGAATGAATATCAATTGACCCGAGAATTACATCAAATAGTCTTTGATAATGAATGTAGAAAAATCATGTTAACTGATTATAGCCTTTTACAGGAAAAATTAGGAAACGGTAATGCTTCGGACAAGATAGCCCGAAAAATGGTAGATATATTAAAAAAATGACAATTAGCAAATTAAAAAAGTTTAATTTCATTAACGACAACTATGTTTTTTAGTTTAGTTAATATCAATTATATCAGCAACAATAGTTTTGAATGTAAATTTAGCGTTAACGGTATTCGTCAAAGATTTTTATTTGTTTGTGAATAATTGTATGCATTTTTCATGTATTTTTGCAAAAAATTTATTTTGATGAGGTACACTAAAACATTTCTTTTCATATTTTTATTTTTGTTTATGTCTTTTTTTTCAATGGCAGTAGACATAAAAGTGCGTGTTTTATCCGAATATGAAGTGAAATCTGTCGATGTAAAAATAGTTTCCGGAAGTTATATGATGTTATGCAACAATGTGAAAATGTTTGTTGAGGATTTATCTCCCAATGAAGCCATTACATTAACTTTTCATAATAATCAAATACGAGTTGAAAAGGGAATTGAATTTATCGGTTCTTATAATTATATTGAATTTATCGGGAAAAAGTACAACAATGTATTTTCATTATCCTCTCCTCAAATCGATCGTAAACGTTCGTATGAAGAAGACTTAGTTTTAATCGCACGCAATGCAATGCTTCTGATAAATCGTATTGATTTAGAAAAGTATGTAGCCGGCGTTGTACAATCGGAAGTGTTTGGAAGTTCAGACGATGTTGAATTTTTCAAAATACAAGCAACCGCATCTCGAACATATTGTTTAGCAAACCTTAATCGTCATTTGAAAGAAGGATATAATTTGTGTGATGCCGTTCATTGTCAATCTTATAAAGGTAGATGTAAAAATAGTGATATTCTGAGAGGAACTTTTGAAACCTTTAGTGATGTAATTGTAGATAGTACGAATAAACTAATTTCTACAGCTTATCATTCTAACAGTGGAGGGATGACAGAAGATGCTAAGAATATATGGCAAGTACAGGTTCCCTATTTAAGGTCTATTATTGATACTTTTAGTATAGGGGCAAAGAATTATCAATGGGGAAAGGCAATACCCAAACAGCAATGGGTAAGATTTTTTGTGAGCCGTTACGGGGAAGCATACAATACACCCCAAATGCAGGAAATTATTTTTAATTTCAAACAAACAGAACGCATTGCCAAATGGGTTATCGATAAAGACACCATTCCTACCAAAAACATACGTGAATATTTCTCCCTTCGTTCTTCTTTTTTTTCCGTTAATATGGAGAATGATACTGTCTACTTGCACGGAAAAGGCTATGGCCACGGTGTAGGACTTAGTCAAGAAGGGGCTATTAAAATGGTAAAACTCGGCTTTTCTTACATTGACATATTACGTTTTTATTATAATAATGTTAATGTTGTAAAATATACGGAAATTATAGATTTTCAATAGATATAAACCTAAAGCTAGGGGTAAACATTAGTGAAATTAAACCTACATAAATGAAATTAAGTGTAATAATCGTCAACTATAATGTAGAATATTTCTTAGAACAATGTTTGCATTCCGTCAATAAAGCCATAGAAGGAATAGATGCTGAAGTATTTGTTGTCGATAATCATTCGGTAGACGGTTCACTTCGCATGTTACAAAAGAAATTCCCTGAAATAAAGCTTATAGAAAATGCTGAAAATTTAGGTTTTGCCAAAGCAAACAATCAGGCGATACGACAAGCCAAAGGAGAATATATATTGTTGCTTAATCCCGATACCTTGGTTGAAGCGGATACGTTTACGAAAACCGTAGCTTTTATGGACCAAACTCCCGATGCCGGCGGTTTGGGTGTTAAAATGGTTAACGGAGAGGGGGCATATTTGCCGGAATCCAAAAGGAGCCTCCCGTTTCCCAATGTTGCCTTTTACAAGATATTCGGCTTATCCAAGCTATTTAAAAAATCACATCGTTTCGGTAAATACCACTTAACCTATCTTCATCCCGACGAAATACACGAGGTAGAAGTTTTATGCGGTGCTTTTATGTTGTTGCGTAAATCCGTCTTGGACGACATTGGCAACCTTGACGAAGATTTTTTTATGTACGGTGAAGATATTGATCTCTCATACCGCATCATGAAACATGGGTTTAAAAATTATTATTTTCCCAAAACACGCATCATTCATTATAAAGGAGAAAGCACTAAAAAGAGTAGTATAAATTATGTGATTGTTTTTTATAAAGCCATGCAAATATTTGCTAAAAAACATTTTTCACAAAAAAATGCCAGGGTGTTTGATGTTATCATCAATTTAGCTATATGGTTTCGCGCCTCATTATCCATTACGAAGCGTGTATTCTTGAAAATTTTCATTCCACTCTTAGATGTTTCATTTATTTTTGGAGGATTGTTTTTAATCGCATCTTATTGGGAGCAAATGATTTTGATGCCTAAAGGAAGTAGTTTCCCTGATGCTTTTTTCTTTATTTCTTTACCGATTTATACGCTCATTTGGATACTTTCCATTTATTTTGCCGGCGGCTATAAACGACCGATCAAACTTGAAAATATCGCTAAAGGTATTGTTAGCGGAACGGTTATTATTCTTCTTATTTATGCTTTGCTTAGTGAAAACTTGCGTTTTTCAAGAGCTATTATTGTTTTAGGAACCTTTTGGGTATTGGTTATAAGTTATGCTTTTCGCTATTTGCTTGCTAGATTTCACTTACCAAACTATCCTATTGGAAAGTATCGCATGAAACGTGTATTGATAATTGGAGATCTTGAAGAAGTGAAACGTTTATCGGTATTATTAGGGACAAGTCCTATGCAAAAAGAATTTGTAGGTTATATATATTACAAGGAATATTATGATGAGAAGCTTAAAAATGAAGAATTTATAGGTAATCTCTCTCATCTCAAAGACATCCTTACTATTTATAAAATTAATGAACTGATATTTTGTGGTGCAAACCTATCTGCAAAAGAGATTATCAATATTATGTCCGACCTGCAAGACCTTGCTTTAGAATATAAAATTGCTCTATCGGAAAGCACGTATATCATTGGTAGTAATTCTATCAACGTGTTGGGAGATATGTATACCCTGCATATTAATTCTATTGGGAATAAAGAAAATTTGCGTAAAAAACGCTTTCTTGATGTGAGTCTTGCTTTGTTGTTACTTATTCTTTATCCGTTTTGTACTTGGTTTGTAAAACGTAAATCCATGTTTTTTCGTAATATTTTTTCCGTAATTGTAGGGCACAAAACATGGGTTGGCTATAGTCCGCTATTACAAAAAAACAACGATCCTTTACCTGGTATCAGGAAGGGAGTTTTATTTTCTACCGATATCCTTCAATTGACTACATATAATGATGAAATAATCCGTCAAGTGAATACGATTTACGCTCAGGATTATCAACTAAGCACAGATTTACAGATTATAGTAAAAGCGTTTAAGCATTTAGGAAGATAAACTATTTGTTATAGAAGCTTTAGGAGAAGGGATTTACATATTTCTTTTAACGTGTAATCCATACTGCCGGGTTCAGCGGAGTGCGTTCTTTACGGATTTCGAAATGCAATTCGGATTTACTGTCGTTAGGGTCGGATTTCATACTGCCTATTACTTGACGTGTGTTGACTATATCACCGGCTTTTACACAAACGCTTCCTAAGTTGCTGTATACTGTAAGATAAGCTCCATGGCTGATGATGACCACATTGGCTCCCTCTATCATACTTACAGTGGATACTTTTCCTTTGAAAACAGCACGCACTTGTGCTCCTCTATCGGTTAAAATATTAACGCCATTATTATTTATTTTCACTGAAGATACTTCGGGATGAGAATAAGAACCGAAATGTGTGATAATACTGCCTTTTTCTACGGGCCAGGGAAGTCGCCCTTGATTGTTCGCAAAATCGGCAGATAAGGCTACATTAGCAGCTTCTGCTTTTGGAGATGCTTTTTTACGGCTTTTTGCAAGTTCCTCTTCAATGATTTTAGCAATTTGAGCATCAATGGCTTTTTGCCGTTTTATTTTGCGATTTATCTCAGCATTGATTTGTTTTTCTTTCTTTTTAAGTTGAATAACTACCTTATCTTTTTCTGATTGTTGCTTTTGTAGATTTGTTTTTTCTTTACTTTCGTTATCCAGCAACATCGCCTTTTCTTGTTTGATTTGCATAAGGCTCTCTTCTTTCTTTTTCTTGGCGGCTTGTGTTTCCTGAATTATTAGTAAATGTCGATTTAAAGCTTTTGAATATTCCTGAAGATAACGCATGCGTTTTACCGCTTGATGGATATTCTCGGAAGAAATAATGAAACTTGTTTTATTCAGCATGTCGCGATGCTTATAGGCAATATAAATCGCTTTTTTATAGGCTTTTATTAGCTCATCAAGCTTATTTTGTAATAATGAAATCTCTTTTGTTGTTTCTTGAATCTCAACATCTATATTTGAAAGTTCTTGGTTGATGGTTTGTATTAGTTTTTCGCGGTTTCTTATTTGATTGGTAAGAAGTTGAATTTCTCGTAAGGAGGCTGTCTTGCTTTTTCGGGTTTCTGCTAAAAGTTTCTTTTGTTGAGCCAATTCTTTTTCCAATTGTTTTTTCTCGTTCGTTAATGCAGTTTTACTTGTTTGAGAAAAAACAAGAGTGTTGCTGCCTATTGTTATACAGGCGGCTAACAAAAAATATGTTATGTGTTTGATGTAGCTGTGCATTTATTTAGAAGTGTGCTACAAAATTAAACACTCTAAAGGTACTCTATCCCTTTCTTTGATAAAATTATTTCACAAACAAATGTTAATAAAATAAAATTAAATTAATTGAAAAGTTGACAAGCTGATAAATATGCATATAATAAAGGATAAAGAACTAATGTACCGTTATATTCCGGCAAAACATATTCCTTTGCTTTGGTAATTATTTGATTATTTTATGTACATTTGCAGGACACGTTTAAGGGTATATTATTTATTAAAATTCCCTGAAATTTATTATTTTATAATTTATGTTTGCAATAGAACCTATATTACTGTCATCTAAAAGTCAATCATTGATGATTGCGGGTCCGTGCAGTGCAGAATCTCGCGAACAAGTGTTGGAAACAGCCTCCGCTTTGTTGTCATTAGAAAAAATTTCCTTATTTCGTTGCGGTATTTGGAAGCCCCGATCTACCCCTAAATGCTTTGAAGGACACGGCGTTAAGGCATTAGGATGGCTCAGAGAAGTGCAAGAAAAACATGCAGTACCGGTATGTATAGAGGTTGCTTCTGCCAAACATCTGGAAGCTGCTATGCAACATAACATTCAACATTTCTGGATAGGAGCCCGTACAACTGTCAATCCGTTTATAGTGCAGGAAATTGCCGAAGCTGCCCGTGGAACAGAGGTCTCAATGATGATTAAAAATCCTATCTCTCCGGATTTAAAACTGTGGATAGGTGCCTTTGAGCGTATGTCGAAAGTAGGGATAACAAAATTAGCCGCTATTCATAGGGGGTTTTCAACTTATGAACATGCTGTATATCGTAACAATCCATTGTGGAATATTCCTATCGAATTGAAACGTTTGCATCAAGAGATTCCTATTATTTGTGATCCCAGCCATATGGCCGGGAAAAAAGAATATATCTTTGAAATTGCACAAAAAGCACTTTTCCTCGAAGCCGATGGTTTAATGTTGGAAGTACATGCTTATCCTGATAAGTCGTTAAGCGATAAAGAACAGCAGCTTACTCCTCCGGAATACCACCAACTGATAAGTAGATTGAGTGTCCCGATAAGTGGTCAAAATCCGGATACCAGTTTAAAACATTATCGCGAATTAATAGACGAGTTGGACAAGGATTTGTGTACACTTTTAGCAAAACGTTTTGATATAGTCAGTGAAATAGCACTGTATAAGAAAGAGAAAAACATTTCTTTGTTGCAAATTGAACGTTGGCAACAAGTAATGGATAATGTATTGCAAGCATGTGAACAAAGAAACATCAACAAATTATTCATTCAACAAATCATGGAATTAATTCATGAGGAAAGCATTAAAATTCAAGAAGAAATATTCAAAAAGTGATGATAAAAACGTATCCTGTTGTGGTAAGTGTTGCGGGTTCCGATAGCGGCGGAGGTGCAGGAATACAAGCTGATTTGAAGACCATGGCGGCGCTTGGCGTATACGGTGCTACTGCCATCACGGCAGTAACTGCTCAAAATACCAAGGGGGTAATCGCTATCCATGCCATTCCTATCGATATTTTTCAAAAACAGTTATACGCTGTTTTCGATGATTTTGAGGTTGATGCGGTTAAAATAGGGATGCTGCATGACCCTGAAATAGTCGACATACTGATTCATGCTTTAAAAAAGTACAAGCCAAAACACATTGTTGTTGATCCTGTTATGGTAGCTACCAGCGGAGATTCGCTTATCCTCAAACCAACCATCGATGCGTTGAAAAACGGTTTATTCCCACTTGCAAGTCTGATAACTCCTAATCTAAAAGAAACAGCCTTTCTTTTAGAACGAGAGGTGAATAATGTAGAAGATATGAAAAAGGCAGCCTTCGATTTACTATCATTCGGAAGTAAAGCGGTAGTAGTGAAAGGGGGTCATTTACTTGAAAAAATCATCAGTGATGTTTTGTGGGTACAAGGGGAAAGTCAAGCGCACACTTTCGATGCCGATTATATTGAAACTGAAAATTTACACGGCACCGGCTGTACCTTGTCGTCGGCAATAGCGTCTTATTTGGCTTTGGGATGTACACTTATTCAAGCAGTATCATTGGCAAAACAATATGTAAGTCAAGCCATTTTATATGGAAGAGATGTTGCGATAGGTCATGGTCACGGTCCCTTAAACCATGCTTTTAATCCTCAAAAATTAAAAATAAACGAAAAAAATAATTAGGATGAATATATTTGTTAACGACAATCCACTTTTCATAGAAGAAGGTGCTACTATGTTATCGGCTTTAAAAGTATTGAAAAGAGAAGATGATAAAAAGATGGCAGTAGCATTGAACAACAAGGTTATATCTAAATCCGTATGGGATACTACGGTTTTACATGAGGGAGATAAAATAGTTATTATCAAAGCTGCTTACGGCGGTTAGCCTCGTGTTTCCAAAGCTGATAGCTGTTGTATACATTTTGCAAGACAACATAAAAAGCGGGTATCAAAGAGCTTAATGGGTTGAAAAAAGTCTGAGCCATCCAAATGGCAAGGACTGTGTTTTTTTGTCCCAACGATTGTCCGCCGGAGACTTTATCCCCATAACGTTTACCAATGAATTTTCCTAATGCGAATTGTATAATGCATAAAACAGAAGCTATGCCTATTGCTATTGCCATAAAAGGAATGTCTATTTGCTTTTGGTCGATTATAAAATGAATGATGTTTGCAATCACAATCGTAAGTGCCATTGCCCAGAGGTAAAAGGATATATATTGCAGTTTAAGGATGCCTTTATTGACTGTAGGTAAGAATTTTTTGATGATTATAGCAAACAAAAAAGGCAACATTAGCAAAGGAGCTATTTTTGCAATTATGAGTCCGAAAGATTCAAAAAAGGGAATCTGCATATCGGTACCTATTAACGAAAAATACAAAGGAGCAACGACGGCTACTGCTAAATTAGACAATAAGGTGTATACTCCCATGGTTGTTAAGTTCCCGCCTAACAATACAGCGATTACCACTGCCGATGTTGCGGTAGGGGTAAGTATCGTTACTAAAGCACCTTCGGCCATGGTAAGATTACAAGGTTTGATAATCAAATAGACTCCTATACTTGCCAATAATTGAAATAGAATTAACCATATATCAAAACGATGGATGTGCATTTTACTTACTTGAATGGAACTATATGTAAAAAATAACATCATACCAATCAAATAGGGCACTATAAATGCTATGCGAGAAATATAGGAATGTAAAAATAATCCTAATAAAATGGCAAATGGCAATACGTAACTTCTGTATCTTTGCATAATGATTTATTTCAACAGGATTTAACCTATATAAATATGTTCAATCAATATTTTTACACCAATGGTGATTAAAATCAATCCTCCAATAAAACCTATATTTAAACCTTTTATTTTACCAAAGCGTTGACCGATAAATACTCCGGAAAAAGAAAATAAAAAAGCAGTAATACCGATGATAAGCACAGGCAATAAGATATCGATAGTTAAAAAGGCAAAACTAATTCCAACGGCTAAGGCATCAATGCTTGTAGCT
>JAQVNO010000055.1 GCA_028703095.1 Bacteroidales bacterium | reverse complement strand
AAATAAAAAAAAAAAAAAAAAAAAAAAAAAAAAAAAGACAATCAGCACGTTAGCACAAACAACACAAAAAGGCGTAAAAATAAGGGCAGTTTTTTGGAAGGAAAACAGACGCGATTAGTGATGTGATGATGTGGTAATTTGTTGATGTGATGATTTAACCGCAGAGAACGCTAAGAGTATAGACGTTTCAATTCTATTTTTCTCTATAAAATAAATACGTGTGAATTGATAAAATACGAATCCCGAAAGGGATTCAATGTGAATAGGACTGCATGAAATGCAGCCCTTGATAGCACCTTTGTTATCATCAACCGCAAAGCGGTTGAATATGGCTTTTTTATTTTAATTTAAGCCCTTCAGGCTTATGTTTTGTTATAGCATATACTAAAAGTAAAATCCGTATGTTTCGTAACGAATAACATTACAATTTATAAATAACAAATTAACCGGTTTTATTTGAGTAAGTATGTTTTAATAATTACATACGTATCTTCCTGTGATTTCTAAGCTTAGTTTTATTAATTAACAAGCCTTCCGTTGATCATTTCTAAGCTTAGTTTTACCAATTAACAAGCCTTCCGATGATCATTTCTAAGCTTAGTTTTCATAGACGCATAGTTAGGTAATAAAAGAAAGATAGCCTTCTATTTACTTTTTGCATGCTATCCGACTTGCCGGAGATACCTGATTTTTATTTTTAAACACGTATCATTTCATAGAAAATTATCAGCATTTTCTATTGAAAATTCATTTTTTTTCATATACTTACTATTTTGTGGGGAAAAAAATATACTTTTGCACACATAAATTTAAAAGCACGCTATATGTCGAATAAGTTAATGGCGAAAAAACGTAAAGCAAAGAATCCGTACATATACAAGACAGAGAAACCCATCAAGCAGCGATTATACTTCACCCCTATTACCTGGTTAATCAGTCTCCCCTGTGCCATTCAACACCGCTTGAGAATCAACAAAAAAAACATGAAAGGCTTAAAACCGCCTTACATTTTATTGTCGACCCACATGGCATTCGACGATTTCAAGATTTTAACGATGGCCATCTTTCCCTATCGGGCGAATTATGTAGTAGCCCTCGATGGTTTTATAGGAAAAAAGTGGCTGCTGGAACAAGTAGGCGGCATATCGAAGCGTAAATTTACCAACGACATTATGCTGGTGAAGCATTTGCATCAAGTATTACAAATTAATAAAAACATAGCCGTCATATACCCTGAAGCGCGTTATTCCATCAGCGGAACAACGGCAATACTCCCGGAATCACTTGGAAAGCTGGTTAAATTAAATCAATTACCGGTAGTAGTATTAAACTGTCACGGGCATTACCTCGCCAATCCTTTTTGGAGCAAATATCGTCGTTCGGTACGTTATGAAAGCGACATGGAACAGATTCTTACTCCAGAAGAAATCGCAGGTTTAAGCACCGATGAAATCAATGAACGCATAGAAAAAGCGTTTTATTACGACGAGTGGAAATGGCAAAAAGACAATCACATTCTCATCAAAGAGAAAAACAGAGCCAGTGGTTTACACAAAGTACTGTATCAATGCCCTGCCTGTAGAACCGAAAGAAAAATGGAGTCCGAAGGACATCATTTATGGTGCAGTGCCTGCGGCAAAAAATGGGAACTGACCGAATTGGGTGACTTGAAAGCCTTGGAAGGCGACACCATCTTCTCGCATGTCCCCGACTGGTACGAATGGATACGCTGCAATGTAGCCGAAGAAGTACGCTCCGGAAATTATCGTTTTGAAGACGAGGTAGTGGTACATGATTTACCCAACCCCAGCGGCTTTATCGATATGGGAAAAGCAAGACTCATTCACGATACTAATGGCTTTAGACTGTTTGGAACCTTAAACAATGGCAAAGAAATCAATTTTGAATTACCGGCTTTAAGCACCTACTCCATTCACATAGAGTATGAATATTGGGGAAGAGGTGATTGTGTTGATTTATCGGACATCAACAATACGTATTTTGTATATCCTTCTCAAGAAAACATCATTACAAAAATACATTTTGCCGTAGAGGAAATCTATAAATTATTAAAAGAAACAAAGCTTAAAGCTTAAGAAATTTCAAACTGCGTACAGTTTGTTTGCCTGTTTGAATTTGAATAAAATACATCCCTCTTGTCAAGGCAGAGAGGTCTACATGAACAAGAGAAGCATCCAAGGATTTTTCTATTAACACCCTGGCACTCATATCACATATTTTAAGTTTGCCGCTGACAGCTACATCACTATCGATAAAGATAGTAAACTTGTCGTGAGCAGGATTGGGATAGAGGTGTATGCTAAACTCTTCATTTTTTTCTTCAATACCACTTTCTACCAATAAGAGATAAGCCTTTTTAAAATCAGGTATGCCATAGCCAAAAAGCGTATCTGCCTGATTGTACATATGTGCACTTCTGCGAACGGCATCCATAATTTCAAGGCTTGTTTTTTGAGGGAAAGCCTGCCACAAACAGGCACATAAACCGGTAATAACGGGTGTTGCCAAGGAAGTACCGTTGCCTTTATCGAGGGTGTCGGCTGGGGTGCAATAAGCAGTTTGCCATCCTACCGCTGTAATGTCCGGTTTGGTATACACAAAAGAATTGCTTCCTCGCGAGCTAAAATTAGCAATGAGACTATCCTTGTTCATAGCAGCTACACACAAGGCATCGGGAGCATCGGAAGGAATGGAAATATAATGCCACTCTTTATCCCCTTCGTTGCCGGCAGCGACAGCTACCACACAAGCTTTTTGAGCCAATTTACCGGCTGCAATAGAAGCAACACTTTGTTTGCCATTGAGAGAATAAAAGCTGTGATTCTGTTCCGGCTTATCAAAACGTGAATAGCCGAGTGAAGAATTAATGACGTCAGCTCCAAGGCTATCGGCAAATTCAGCTCCAACAACCCAAAAATATTCCTCGAGTAAATCTTCATAGGTATCCATCTCGGTACGAATTAAAAAATAATCCGCTTTTGGAGCAACCCCTACAAAATCATAGGGCTCATCAAGAGCCATCACTGATAAAACCTTGGTACCGTGATCCCCGCTTCGGTAAATATTATAATTCGCTTGACGAGCAGCATCATAAGTCCCCAGTAAACGACCTTCCATTCTTAAATCGTCGAAATAAGTCATCACATCCAGATTATTAAAACCGTTGTCGAGCATCACTATCAACATATTTTCACCCATATATCCACTTCTATGTAAATACTGACCGTTATGCACTTTTATTTGCTCGGCTGCCAACCCGTAATAGGATAAGTCAGCGGTATCTGCTTGCGACTGATAATCGATGGTATAATTATAAGCAGGATTCGAGAATTCGACATCAAATTGGCTATAATCCACCAAATGAATTTTCTCCACTTGATTGACATAAGGAAGGTATTTCAAAGCTTGTAAAAGCAAGGGATTGTCGCATTGTATCACTATATAATTCATCCATTTGGATTTCGCCAAGATAGTGATATCCTCAAAAAGCTCGATAGCCCCTATATAGTTTTCATTTATTGGTAAATCTTCCTCCGTGATGGGAATATTCAGACGCATTCTTTTCGCAATTGCCCTTTCCGACAAAAAAGCTTCCGGATAATCGATACTGTAGGAAGAATTATTTTTGTCGGTAAAAGTAACAATATAAGCATCGGGAGCTTGAGCGAACGCTGTATGTAAAAAAAACATTCCTACTATCAGAATGCTTTTTTTAATATATAAATCTAAATATTTCATCATACTATAAAAAAAGCTATGTTAGAGAACATAGCTTTTAAAGGTTTATTAACGCACTGTATTTGTATATACAATCATATCTACAATCTTATTGGAATAACCCCATTCATTATCGTACCAGGCTACTAATTTCACAAAGGTTTCGTTCAGCATAATTCCTGCATTGGCATCGAAGATGGATGTATGAGAGTCACCAATAAAATCGGTTGACACTACGCTATCTTCGGTATAATCCAATATACCTTTTAATTCATGTTGAGAAGCTTCTTTTATTTTAGCCTTGATGGCATCATAGGTTGTTGCTTTTTTCAAGCGACAGGTTAAATCTACCACAGAGACATTTACCGTAGGTACACGAAAGGACATCCCTGTTAATTTACCTTTCAGGGAAGGGATTACTTTCGTAACGGCTTTAGCGGCACCGGTAGAAGAAGGGATGATATTGGCAATGGCTGCCCTACCGCCTCTCCAGTCTTTCGCCGAAGGGCCGTCAACAGTTTTTTGTGTAGCTGTTGTAGCGTGAACGGTAGTCATTAAACCTTCTTCCAAGCCAAAATTATCGTGGATAACTTTCACCAAGGGAGCCAGGCAATTGGTCGTACAGGAAGCATTTGAAAAAATAGCTTCTCCTTTATATTCTTTGTGATTAACACCCAATACAAACATAGGAGTATCGTCTTTGGAAGGAGCAGACATAATCACTCTTTTGGCACCGGCTTGAATGTGGGCTTGAGCTTTTTCCATGGTTAAAAACAGACCGGTAGATTCCACTACATAGTCGGCACCTACTTCATTCCATTTCAAATTAGCAGGGTCTTTCTCTGCCGTCACTCTGATAGGATGTCCATTAACAATAATTTGATTGTCATTACTTTCTACTGTACCTTTAAACTTTCCGTGCACAGAATCATAGCGAAGCATATACGCCATGTAGTCGGGGGCAAGTAAATCGTTGATACCTACAATTTCGATATCATCTCTTTCCATTGCGACCCTGAAAACCAAACGGCCTATTCTGCCGAAACCATTAATTCCAACTTTAATCTTATTCATTATCTAATGATTTTTAAATATATAATTATTTTTTATTTCTTTCGTATCAGCTATGCAAAATTATAATAATTTAAGATGTAAGCAAGCCTTTTTCTCAAAAAAAATCAAATAAATATAAATGAAAAATAATAGGTTAATCGCCAAGGGGGATAAAAAATAACCGGAGAGAAATTCCCTCCGGTCCAAAAGTGATCTATTCAAAAAATGAAAACAAGTTAAAAAGTTTTCTTTTAAGCAAACAAACGTTCAATAACGTCTTTATATCTCTCTTGTACTAATTTACGTTTTACTTTCATAGTAGGCGTCAAGATATCGGTCAATTGAGACCATTCGTCAGGTATCAATTCAAATTTCTTTATTTTCTCTGCTTCACCAAAAAACAAATTATACTTTTCAATTTCTTTCAGATAACGCTCCAATATTTTAGGATGTTTCACCAATTCCTGAGGTGTAGTATATACCATATCGTGGCGTTCACACCACCCTTTTAAGAAATTAAAATCCGGTGATATCAAAGCAGCTGCAAACTTTTGATTTTCTCCGACAACGACTACATTTTCTATAAAAGCCGATTCTGATAATTTTTCTTCTATCATTTGCGGGTTCACGTATTTACCAAAAGACGTTTTAAAAATATTTTTCAAACGACCTGTTAGCACCAATTGCCCTTTTTCGGTAAACTTACCCAAGTCGCCGGTATGAAACCAACCTTGACTATCAATAACTTGTTTCGTAAGTTCTTCATCTTTGTAATAGCCCATCATCACATTATGTCCGCGGCAAATCACTTCTCCGTTTTCGGCGATAGCTACTTCTACCCCTTCCAAGGGAAAACCTACGGTACCTACTTCACGTCCGTCCTTAGCACGACAACTAACCGCAACTACGGGAGATGTCTCCGTTAAGCCGTAGCCTTCAAAAACCGGCATGCCAATGGCAGAGAAAAAGGAAGCCAAGCGGGGTTGTAAACTAGCAGCACCGGAGACAACGATATCGAAATTGCCGCCAATATTCTTGCGTATTTTACTAAAAACTAAATTATCCGCCAGTTTATGCTTTTGATTATACCACCAAGAACGGTTTGCATCTTGAATTTTGTATTGGCGGGCTACTCGCAACGCCCAATAAAAAATAAGTTTTTTAATCCCTTTTTGATTATTCCCTGATGCATAAATTTTATCATAGATTTTCTCTAACATACGCGGAACGGTTGACATCATGGTAGGACGCACTTCTTTGATATTTTCAGCGATAGTACCTAAATTTTGTGCATAATAAACAGACATGCCCAGAAATTGATATAAAAACACGAGCATACGTTCGTAAGCATGACACAAAGGTAAGAAACTCAATGATATCTTCGACCAAGGCTGAGGTGTATTCCTTAAATTCCACACTTGTTGAATGATATTATCATGTGACAACATGACCCCTTTGGGAGTACCGGTTGTACCGGAAGTATACATAATTGTAGAGCAATCTTTCGGTTTAATTTGTTCTTTTCTGAATATTAACTCATCCGGATTCTGGTTTTCTTTCCCCAACTCAATCATTTGGTCTAAATAAGGGAATCTATCTCTATTAATAAAAGTATAAATCATTGTTAAGCTCGAAGTCATGGGTAGAATATGATCAATTTTATTCATCACGTCCAAGCCTTCTACTATCGCTAATTTGGCTTCACAATGATTTAATATATAATGATAATCTGTTTCGCTGATGGTTGGATAAATAGGAACAGAAATAGCTCCCACTTGCATAATAGCCATATCCAACATATTCCATTCCGGCCTATTAGTGCTAATAATAGCAACTTTATCCCCCGCTTGTATCCCCAACTTCATTAATGCGAAACTGAGGTTGTTCGTAATTTCTACATACTCTTGTATGCTATACTTCCTCCATGTGTCATTAATTTTTCCTGCCAGAGCGACTTCCTGTTCAGGATGATTCTCAAGATAATAATCGAGAATATCAAACAATCTTCTTACTTTCATATAGTATATTATTTATGTTTAGAATTAAAAAAATCTCCTATTATGCTAAAGGTTTGGTTGAAGCAATTTGTTATACATTCTCTTTGCTGAGAATTGTTTACAGGAAATGGATTTTCATGAGTATAAAGATAAGCATAATCCATAGTATTCACGTTTTTATTTGCAAAAACATTTCCCACTGCAGCTTTAATGCCTTCATAGCTTATCACTTTGTCTTTTACGAGGGAAATGATTTTCATTCGGTCTTTTAATTGATTAAAAAACTGATATCGATTGCTTTTATGTATTTCGGTATCTATCATGCTTGCAAACGAAAGGGCAATTTCATCCTTGTTTACATCTTTCACATGTTCCATCCATTCGTTGCTGCTATAGAAAGCATGAATAAGGTCGTGGCTTGTTTTATCCATAATACTTCTTGACTGCCCATTCATGTGTTTGAAAAGTGAACCTCCGCAAAAAAGAAAGGCATTTGTAGTTGAAAACAACTTTTCAGGATTTGCCATTAAGGCTATTTGTGTTAAAAAAGCCCCGATTGAATACGCAAAGATATCCGTTTGGCAGTCTTTTTCAAAAAAAACATGCTCCCCTGATTGTATATCTTTTACTAATACCGTAATATCTTTCAAAGACTGTCTTCCGGAAGTATAGAAACGGATGGGATTTTCGCTTAAACGTTCGCTAAGGATATAGTTTGCTACACTGAGGCTTTGGTCTTGTTTTATTTTTTTGAGCCTTGTCGGCAAGAAATTAAAAATATTTCTCAAATTCAGCCATCCTGATTCAGAGCGGTTCATATGAAATGCCAAAGGAAAAAGCACTACGGGACGACGGGTATACAAACATAGAAATTCAGCCCAACTTAAATACTTATCCCAAGTTCGCTCATTGAGGCCATGCAACATAATAATAGCATTCTCTGATTTTTGGCTTGATTGAAAGCGAAAAACAGGATATTGAAAGCTGAAGTTCTCCTCGATTTCATGGTCTACCATATCAAAGGAATTGTTATCTGTTGCAGCTTGTTTGTTAGTAGCATCGGAATGGAAATTACAAAAACGAATTTCAATAGGAGAATGCGTAAGCTTTACATCTTCTCCGATGCGGAAAAGCTGCTTCAACTCTTGCTGTCTACTGAATAAATCCATCATATGCTTTTAAAAATTTTGATGCAAAAGTATCGTATTTTAAAAGCCTCTTTTTTTAAAAGGTATTATAGGCATTAGTTTTTTGCTAAACCATGAAATGTGGGGTGGCTTCATTAAATATGGGGTGAATGTTTGTTTTTTTTTAGGTTTTCATGTGATAATATGCCTTTCTTTGCAAAAAAAAACATTCTGTTGAAATGCTGCATTACTTCACCCGTTCACCGGAGGTTCTTGGATGCTAAATAATATTTAAAACGCTGTTTATGTGTTTTATATGCTTTATTTATAATAGTAAAAAACATTAATTCTTTTAAAAAAAATAGTGTACCTTTGCAAAAAATATTAGGATTACATTTCATGGGAAAAATTGTTCCGTCATATATTGTAGAAAAAGGGAATATTATTAAATTATTATTATTTGTTACTTTTTTCGTATTGATATTTATTGTGATTTTTAAACCTTTCAATTCCAATAACTGGATAGAGGGTATGAGTATCGATAAATTTGTAATTTATTCCATTATTATGGTAACGATGGGATTAGGTGTACTGGCTGTCAGCCGTATCATTATGTATCAAAGTCGTCACAGCATCACATTATATTATTGGACATATACACTATGGTTGTTGGGTGAAATACTAGCGATTTCTATTGTTTGCACTTTGTTTGCTTGGTTTATACATCCCCGAAATGCAGATTATTTTCAAATACTTCCTTATACCTTGCAGTACACCACTTTGGTCTTATTTCTACCCTATATCATTTCATGGTTATTTTTTGAATTGAAATATAAAAATATGGCGTTAGAACACGTTAAGAAAAACGGCGGAAAATCCATAATGAAACCGAAAGTAGAAGAATCCGGATTGATTAATTTTACCGATGACAAAGGAAACCTGAAATTATCGGTAAATTTAGATAATTTGTTTTATATTGAAGCTGCCGATAATTACGTGAAGATATGTTATATCAACAAAGAAAAAGTGAGTCATTTTATTTTACGCAATTCATTGAAAAACATAGAGGATAGTTTTTCAGACATCAACTTGATTCGTTGCCATCGCTCTTTTATTATCAACTTCTTAAAAGTAAAGGTCATGCGACGAGAAAAAGACGGATTGTACATTGAGATGGATTCCAAATCCTTACCTGACATTCCCATTTCAAAAACATATGCCAAAAAAGTAATGGAATTATTTTCTAACAGCTCGATATAGACAACTTTTTGTATAGTTAAATACTCAAAATAATTTCGGCTATAAACATATCATCACCCTCTATAGAAATAGCTTTGATACATTTTTCATAATTCAGTCGGAACTCGGCTTTCATATATGTTTTATCAATACCAAAATTAACACCTGCTGTAAGGCGAGCATTTTGCAATTTTTCTGCAAAAAATTCATTTCCAAGCATATCCCAACGAAGCGTAGGGGTTATATAATGTATTAGTTTCTTGTTTTTCAAAGGGAAAGAATAATATGTTTGTATAAGCAACCCATTGCTTTTTTTGGTCATGAAGCTATCGATATATTCTATCTGGCGATGGAAATATTCTGCTTCAATGAAAAAGGAAGCCTGAGTATAATTACATTCAAATCCCCACATATTCAAATTATCGCCAGCAGGTGTATGACCTCCATAATATTGAGCAATAACATTTATGCTTTCTATAGGCGATAGTCGCAATCTGCCTGTATAATTGGGGACTGAAAACGAGAGATTTTTAAAACCCATCCCGTTCATCACACCCAAGGATAATTCAAAAGGCAAAATAGTGTTTTTAAAAGCATAATTAGCTATAACACCTACATCTACAATACCAGCAGTCATATCATTTACTACTAAAGAACGCCTGATAAAAAAGATATCCATCGGACTTCGCAAATACTCGGAAGAGAAAAAAGGTTTTTGATAGCCAAACCAGAAACTCAATTGATGTTTATCATCGATATAAGGTTTATAAACAGTATAAGCTTTCAGGACACGGAAGATACCTTCATCTGACAAGTCTACTTCCATTGCATAATTTATTACAGGGCTTAATTTGCCAACAACACCTAAACGGGCGTTTCTAAGCAGGAGACGCTTCTCCCCTGTTTCCGTATTCCACTCAAAATCTGTTTTTAGGTAGCTGAAAATCTGAGGGAGATAAAACAATGTTTTTTCAACTTTATCTAAGCGGATGGAGTCGTTCGTATTTTGAATAATAAATAATGAATCCAATATATGTCTTCTTGACTCTTGATTGTTTTGTGAAAAACCAAAAACATAACAAACAAGGAGAAAAACAATAGAAAAAATAAACTTACGCATAGAATTGAATTTAATTGTTAGATTGCAAAAGTATAATAATTTGTATGCAAAGATAAATTATTTCAAAAAAAATTGATAATCCAATCCTCTAAATAAGAGCCGTCCATTCATTTGCAAACAAAAAAGAAAAACATAAACAGATAAAATCATTTTCATTCATTGTAATAAAAATATTTTTTATAAATTTGCATTCAAATTAAAAAATATTTTGATGAAGCCATTTGTGAGTATAATTATGGGTAGCACTTCAGATCTTCCCATCATGGAAGAAGCTGCGAAATTTCTAGATAAAATAGGGATAGAATATAACATTCAAGCACTTTCGGCACATCGAACGCCGGAGTTGGTGATGGATTTTGCAAAAAAGGCAAAGAAAAACGGTGTACAGGTTATCATAGCAGGAGCCGGCGGAGCCGCCCATTTACCGGGGGTAATTGCTGCTTTTACTGCTATCCCTGTCATTGGAGTGCCCATAAAATCTTCCAACTCTATCGATGGGTGGGATTCTGTTTTATCCATACTTCAAATGCCTACAGGCATACCGGTAGCTACCGTAGCGCTTAATGGAGCAGGCAATGCCGGTATATTGGCAGCTCAAATGATTGCTATCGGCAACAAAGATGTGTACAAAAAACTCATGGAATTTAAAGAATCTATGAAAGCGAAAGTCATAGAGGCAAATAAGTCCTTACAAAAATAATCTTATTCAAGTATTATTTTCTTGTGGACAGTAGAATTTTCAGTGCCTATTATTACTCCGTAAACACCCGGAGCATAGCCTTCTAACGATAGCTTAATTTGATGTTTTAAACTCATAGTATGGCTTTTTAGTACTTGCCCCATGGCATTTATCAATGTAATGTATTTTATGTTTACATTATCCGGAATATCAAGATACAAAACTTCACTCACCGGATTGGGATACAGTTTAATATTGTCTGTATCGACGATGGAAATATGTAGAGGTAAGCTTTTAAATATAATCTCTTTCCCGTAAACCGTTCCGTAAGTAGTACCGGAATAAGTAGTAATAAAAGCCATAACGTTATAGGATGTATTGGGTTCTAATGTTGTAAATGTATATTGTAACAACGTATCTTGCAAGGTTATGGTAGTGTATTTACTTTCAGTAGCTTTTTTCCACTTAAAACCCGTTGCCGTTATATTGGCACAGCCTTCTGATAAGCTCCCGTATACATTCACCGAAGTAGCTGTCAGTCCATTGATACTATCGGTTTCAACACTTACATCTCCTTCAAATACGATCACTACTTCATTTACGAAATCGCCAACGTTAAGCACCGGCAACCATAGGGTGTCGTTTGTTTTACGATAAAACAATTTAATTTTGTATGCACCGGCAGCAATACCATTTACTCCCATCGATGAAAATATTAATAAAGTATCACTATTCGGTTCCAAATGCAATTCGTTTATAAAATCAACATTGGCCACTGTACTCCCTGCACCGTTGAGTACCACGGCACGAAAATCACCATTATAAGGAAACTCTCCATTATTCAAGACTTTGGTGGACATTGTAAAGGGCTCTTCACACCCAAGCTTAGCGGATGATAAATTCAAATCATCAAACAAAACCAGATGAAAATTTCCCGATTGATTTGGAGCAATGATATGATGGACTGCCCCTTGATAACTGGTAAAGTCATAATAGCCTCCCGGATTCAAGCTAATAACAGCAAAATATCCGTCTGAAGAGCCTCCCCAACCCCAATTAAAATGAAAAAAATCATTGATATCATAACCATCACACACAAATGCATGTCCGCCTTGCCCGCCTTGTCCTCTGTAAAGTAGCGGTCTCCCGGCACTTAATTCTGTTTTCAAGAGATGTATCCATGCAAAATCTCCCAACAAATAGCGGAAATCACATTGCACATCGGAATAACCGAAATAGGTTTTTAAAGCATATTCTGCCGATTGTTTGCCTACTGTTGACTCATCAACATAAGCACCGCTCTCGTAAACACCATAATCCATTTCAACAGCAACACCGCAATGATACATCAAGCTTGCAACAGCATTAACAGAATCGAGACTTGTTGTCGATGTCAAAGCAGCAGGCATTAGATCATAACGATACAGAAGGCTGTCGAAAGCAGCATATAAATACCCGAACTTATAATGCACGTAAGAATGGGAACTATAGCCTACTAAGGGAAAAGCCCAATAGTTAATTACCTGTGCCATAGCAGTCGCTACACAACCCGTAACAGCACGCGAATGACTTTGAGAATCGTAGGGACATAAATTGTTATAATAAGGTGACTGACTCCAGGTTGTTTTCAATAAAGGTGCCACACTGGGTTTAAGGTCTTTTTGCTGAGATTCAGATATTCCGCCTTCAAGCAGTTCTTCCCATTTTTTACATGTTTGCTCACTCGCCGGAATGTTATTACTTACAATATGAGCAATTTCTCTCTTATATTCAGCTAAAACCCCTTGCATATTCGGAGGAATATTGTTTGGATTGAAATTACTTTCATCGGAATAAGCTAAAATCGGAATAACCCTATCGCTACCCGAAACAACCACATAAGCTGCCTCTCCCACATTATAAATATAATAATATACCCTAGCATCCATTTCTTTTTGCAAAGAAACTTCTTGATATACCAATGTTAATTCAGGATTTGTTTTCTGTCGCAGCTTTCCTTGCGATTGTACAAAGGCTTGTGCTGCTTTTTTAGCGGTTGAAGTGTCTATGGGGTTTGCATAGAACACTAAGGTAAACAACATAAAGACAACACACAAAATATTTTTCATCAATATTAATTATTAAAATGTTAATCTAAATAAGTAACAACAAAAGTATGAAAAAAAACAATATGTATTCAATCTGTTGCGAGTAAATTTTTATTCAAGAAATAATTCTTCCTGAGAACTTACTTTATGGAGCAGTCTTTGGTCGATACTTTTGCTTGCATTAGCTCCTAATTGTTTTATCTTTTCCATCCTTCCTATAATGGTATCACCTTTTTTGGAAGATGTACTCAATTTATTCATAGCCGTATCATAAGAATCTTTCGTAGTTTGCAAACGTTCCCCTATCCGTATCAGATCTTCACTGAAAGCAACGAATTTATCATACAACATTCCACTCTCTTTAGCTATTTCCAAGACATTGCGTTTTTGATTTTCCTGTTTCCATATAAAGGAAACGGTGCGCATACTCGCTAAAAGGGTGGAATTGGACACTAACACCACATTTCTATTCAAAGCTTTATCAAACAAAGCAGTATCATTTTGCAACGCCAGGGTTAAAGCAGGCTCAAGTGCGAAAAAGAGAAATACAAAATCGGGAGCATTAATACCGTATAAGCCCGGATAGTTTTTACTGCCTAAATCACTTATATGCTGTTGTACACTCACCAAATGTTGTTTAAGAAAAGTCGCTTTTTCTTTTTCATCTTCTGCATTGAAATAACGCTCATAAGCTGTTAGCGAAACCTTGCTATCGATGATAAAGTTCTTTTCTTCCGGAAGATTAATGATATAGTCGGGACGCAATGAATTACCATCTTCCGTTTTATAATTAGGTTGCTGCATATAATGCGTTCCTTTCTGCAAACCCGTTTTCTCCAGTAAAAGTTCCAATTGAAACTCGCCCCAATCCCCTTGTGTTTTGCTATCGCCTTTAAGTGAAGACGTTAATTTTTGCGCATCCTCACTCATCTGACGATTGATATTGATAATATTTTTCAACTCTTCCCTCAAACTGGCTTTTTCACGTGTTTCATGATTATAGGTATCTTCTACTTTCTTCTCAAA
>JAQVNO010000168.1 GCA_028703095.1 Bacteroidales bacterium | reverse complement strand
CGACGCTCTTCCGATCTAATGTTTCTTTTGTTGCCATGCAAAAAGCCAAAGCTGCCGGAGAAATTAAAGATGTTATGGACGGATTTACTGCCGAACAACGCTTCTTTATTGCTTATGCCGGTGTGTGGGCAGGCAATATACGCGATGAAGAAATCTTACGTCGTACCAAAGAAGATCCCCATTCCCTCGGTAAATGGAGAGTAAACGGCACCTTACCGCATATCCCTGCTTTTATCAAAGCCTTCGATGTCAAAGAAGGGGATAAGATGTACCTCCCTGCCGATAAACAAGCAGCTATCTGGTAATACCATTGATAGTGGTATGTTTGCGAAAGCAATAAAAGGAAAAGTATCCTTCACTTTTGCATGTTGCTATTGAATGTTCCGTTTGCAGAGGAGATGTTTGTATAAACGGGTTTTATAATTTCGTGCCATTATAGTGATAATAATATGAATCATGAACAAGGTAAAATCCCATCCAAAAGCTAATACTATCCTTGTAAAAATCTCCTGAAAATACGTCACAACTAAAGTGTCCTCTTTCAAAAAAAGGTCCATTTGTATCTACTTGTATCTCTACCTGAGTATAAAGATTTGAAATGGAAACTAGGGAATCATTTACTTTTTTTATGCTTACTATTACTGTTGTATCATTTCTATAGTAATCTGTATTGCAAGCATAATCTCCGCACCATTTGTTTCGATAATCAGTTTGATTGCCTTCTTCTATACATCCGATTAGAATAAAGAAAATAGTACATAAATTAAAAATTTTTAATATTTTTATTGTTTTTTAAATTTATTATTTCTTTTTATATCCAAACATACGAAATGAATATTCGTGTGCTTGTCCTGAAGAATGGTTATAAGAGTAGTACAAGGTATCTTTATTGATAAAATATCCTATTTGGATTCCTCTATCAATTTTTGGAAGATTAATTACTCCAAACGTATCAATAGGGATTAATCCTAATTCATAACCTATGCCGTTTTGAATAAAAAGTTGATTTTCTTCCATTTCTTTTGTATAATAAACACATCCTATCGTATTTATAGTGTCATTGCTAGTTGTTCCCGGAAAAGTCCAAGTTTTGGTATAATAGACAAAATTATAATCTCCACACCATTTCTCACGATAATCCTCTTCTTTACAAGCACTAAAAAGCAAAGGCAATACAATAATAATCCATATTTTTTTCATATTTATTTATTTTTTTCTTTTTACACCTAAATCGCCATTTATATATACACTATCGTTAAAAAAACAAGAGATAGTATACGGATACCAACCATTTATCATCGTAATAATACCTGATGTATCTACTACAATATAATAATCCAAACTTGAGGTTGATGTTAAATCTATGTTAAGCGTATTATTCCCAATACTATCTGTACGATAAATCTTTCCTATCGTATATTTGTTATGAATTTTTAAATCGTAGGACCCACACCACTTATCTCTATAATCTACTATTGTATCTTTTTTACAAGCAGATAAAATCAAAATGAACAGAAAAGTATATAATATCTTTATTAGTTTCATACACATATTAATTATTGATAAAAATCATTTACATCCATATAAAATTCCGCACCGGGTTCTACCGTAAATTCTCCATTAATTTGAATAAATTTCGCAGCTCTTAATGTAATATTATTCCCATTTTCTATTGTATTACTACATCCTTGCCCACCTATCGTTATATTTCTTTTCACACTATCACACAAATCAAAATTATAATTACATGCATTTATTATACCTGTTTTGTCTTCTTTTAATTGATATACCTTTACATAATCTACATACATATACGCCGGAAAGGGAGTATTGCTGTCCGGTAAATATAAAGGATCGTGAGGATAAATAGCAAAATTAAGAATAACGGATAAATAATCCACAATTCCGGGATTTGCCGTATTTCTAACCATTTTACCATCTACATACCAAATAATTTTATTCGGATTCCACTCTAATCCATAGACATGGTAATCAGTATAAGGCGGAATAGTAACATCTTGCTGATAATTAAGAATATTTAGATCACAATTAGGACATAATTGCCCTAAATAAGGAACATTAGGTTGATTCTCACAGGTATCAGCTATATCATTACAATAATACATATGTAAATTAGTTCCCATAGTTGTTACGCCTTGCCCCCCTACCATTTCAAAAATATCAATTTCTCCTGCATTTTGAGGTTGATTATAGTCTGGAGCCCATGTCCAAAATGCAGGGAAATACCCTTTCCCGTAAGGAAGTTTTATACGAGCTTCAATGTATCCGTACATTCTTTGAAAATAAGGGTTTAAGCTAATCAAACCGGATGAATAATTAAAATAGGTAGTATCGTTCATATAATCCACATGCATCATATTGTTTTCTCTTTTAGCTCTAATTACCAAATTACCACTATCCGAATAAATATTGCTTCTTAACAACAACTCCAAGGAAACCTCTTTGGGCTTATAATCACTACGTGGTATACTCCAAATATTTTCATTAATACTATCAAAATCATCATACCACTCAATTTTCCAATGCAAATCGGTGGCAGGGGTTTGCCCAAAAACAGATACAACCATAAACAAGCAAGAAAACATACTCATTATTTTTGTTTTCATAACTTATAATTTTATAATTTTTTTACATATAGTCCCCTGTTCCGTATTGATTTTCAATAAATATATTCCTTTTGAAAGAACCGGCAAAAAGATTTGCTGTTCTACCGAAGTGAGCGTTCCGGCATACATACGTTTCCCGTACATATCAAAGATTTCCATTGTCGAATGCAATATTGCATTGTCGGACAACCGTACCCATACGTAGTCCGTAACAGGATTCGGAAAAACGGAAACGGTATTTTCCATTGCATTTTCCACATGCAAACCGTAAGGAACGGTATCGCAGATTTTTTTACCGTAAAAGCGCACACAAAGTTTTTCATACTGTTCAACAGGATGATTGGGATCCGGAGGTACATTAATATAATCGTAAAGAATTATCAAACTATCCCCTCCAAAAAAAATAGCTACAAAATTATCCTGCGTTTCGGTACAAAAACCATAGGTGGTTTTATAGATTCCCCAAGCAGAATTATGATAATAAAAATAACTGAATTTGTGAACTCCACATGTTCCGTCATTTTCAAATTGTCTTATATAAAAAAGTCCGGGTGTTATTTCCCAATTGGTCCATCCCGTATCGTATTTAAACCTCAGCCAGTTTTCGCCTTCGTAGGTACCAAGTAAAGAATCGGTAGTCATTTGAGCGTTTATACTGTTTAATGAAATAAGTAAAAGAAAAAGAATTTTTAATGTTTTATTTATTGTTTTCATGGGTTTCTATTTATTTGGTTAAAATCATGCGTTTGCTGTCAATAATGACATTATCAACCACTAATGTATATAAATACATCCCGGCAGGCAGCTCGGAAGCATATACGGTAATATAATTTAGTCCTCTTTGTATTAGGGTATAAGATTTTAATTGTATACCGTTCAAATTATAAATATAAAGATAAGCCGTTTGTGCTGTGGTTGGAATATAAAATGAAATTTGTGTGT
>JAQVNO010000167.1 GCA_028703095.1 Bacteroidales bacterium | reverse complement strand
ATGATGTAATGGGCAGAAAAGTAAAGCATCTTCCCGTAAATGCTC
This sequence comes from Bacteroidales bacterium, assembly GCA_028703095.1. Classification (GTDB taxonomy): domain Bacteria; phylum Bacteroidota; class Bacteroidia; order Bacteroidales; family WCHB1-69; genus UBA5266. Next base: position 3,535 of record JAQVNO010000167.1, on the reverse strand, counting down.
CTTCAACAACAGTAGATGTAAGTGATTTGCCAAACGGTATTTATGTTGTGAAAATAAGTACAGCAAGCGGAGTGCTTGTGCGAAAGGTGGAGGTAATGAGATAAGTGAAGAGTGAAAAGTGAAGAGTGAAAAGTGTCGCGAGTGCCGTGTGCCGAGAAGGGTCGCAAGTCGCAATTCGCAAGACGAAAAAGTGAATAGACAATAGAGAATAGTTAGGAATCAGGTGTTCACTTTTCACTTTTATACCTTGTTTGCGTCTTGCATAAAACGTAGTCCGAGGAATGCAAAGAGGGGACCTATAAGGGGAATCTCGAGAATGCGTTGGCGGTCTGCACGGTTGCAGGCTTGGAGCAATTGAGCCAATTCGTCAATAGGGGCATTCAGGCATTTGTCGTTGAGGTTAAAGCGAATCTTTTGGGCTTCATCGAGCAGGAGGATGTTATGATAGCGGGGCAGGTTTTTAAGCAGACGTTTGTAATTGTTTGCCGGGCAGTAATAGACAAGTAAGCGGGCGAGATTCTCCTCGTCAAAAATATAGTAACCGCATTGAGGACATTGCATGCAATGTATCTTCCCAAACGACAATTCCTTAGCTTTTACATCATTCTTGCAATGGCAGCAATGTCCGAAAAGGGTGTTTGTCCGGATTTGAAAGAGACTTTCGTTGAGGAAAGCTCTGCGTTCGGAAAAGCCCAATACGGTACGCAACAAGAACAACTGCAGTATTACCAAAGCCAAAAAGACAAATTGAAAAAAGTCGCTGACTTCGTAATGAAAGAGAAATCCATCGTAAAAGCCGTGGGCAAGCGCAGCCAATCCTATCGATAAAAGCAAGCCGGTATAATTTCTATGTACTTTTTTATGGATGTAGAAAGCCAATCCCATATAGCCCGAAAAGGAAATATGACCCATCACCGAGAATACAGAACGATGGAGGAGGAGTAAGAAAGGCTCATCCGATTGAAAACAATAGAAAATATTCTCAATCACGGCGAAACCCAAAGAAATGGCAGAAATATAAACTATGCCATCGACAATTTCGTTGAAATTCTTTTTGATAATCAAATACAATATCATCAAGGCAAGGAGCTTGGATATTTCTTCGATGAGACCGATTTTGAAAATAGCATCAAAGATGTTATACTTGACAGGCACAAAATAGTAAGCCGCTGTACTTAGTAAGACAGAAAGTATGCCACCCAAGAACATCATTAGCAGCAATTTAATAAAAGGTTCTTTTTCATAAAAATCGTAAGATCGTATTGCCCATAAAAATACTATGCCGATAGCCATCGCTGATACTATGATAAAAATGTCTGTGAGTTCCATAAAGATGAATTATATATTATGAATTATTTTTAACAATGCCTTGAAAAATTAAAACACTTTCTTCATTCCTGGCTTTGTATGGTGAATGAAGGTGAATTGCCAGGTGTGGGTTTTAATTCCATCAATAAGTCTTGGTCTAAGTCCATGTAATTGAGTATCGGGTCAGGATGATTTAAGGATAATCCCATCTGTTCAGATGCGGCTCTGCATCCGGCTTTGCAACTGTCATACGCTTTACAATCTACACAGAAATCGGGTACTGTGTTTTTCCACTCCTGTACTTTCTGAGAGCTAAATATAGTTTCTAAACTATGCTGAAAAATATTGCCTATTTCTACGGGTGAATGATTACAAAACCGAACATTTCCTTTATAATCAAGTGTTATAGGACGGTTCTTCATATCAAAGGAGCAGGATGTAAAGCGTATCCCTCTGAAATTTTTCGGGTTTAACACACAAATGGGGGTACATACATTAGAAGAGACAGACAATTTCAGTTCTTTTGCAAGTATAGCCGCTGTTTTAAAAGCCTTATTTAATTCATCCCTTGTCATCAGCAAGTCTTCCGTGTTTTTAATCGCTTCTCCTCCAATGTTTACACGATTAATCATTACTCTTAGAATACCTATAGAATGAATAAATTTCAAGGTGTCGTCCATATCATTGCAATTCTCTTTCGTCAAAACAATAACAGCAACCACTTCAGCATTTTTCGCTAACAATTTTTTTACCGTTGTTATAGACTTATTCCAGCTGCCGCTTTGCTGTGAAAGACTGTCATGGATAGTTGAATTGTAGGAATGTATCGGCAATTCAAATAAAGAAACACCTACCTCAACCAGCTTTTCGTAATCATGTAGTTCTCCAAATGTTCCATTTGAGATAATGGTAATACTGGCTCCTTTCATCCTTGCATAAAGCACTAATTCTAAAAAACGCTCTGCCATTAATGGCTCACCCCCCGTAAAGGTCAGATGATGTACGTCTGCTACATTGAAAAGCTTTCGTAATGTTTTTTTTGCTATTGTATAATTGTTACAATTAGAAGTTTGATGCTCATCGCATTTCCAATGATTATAACAATACTTGCAATGTAAATTGCACAAGTTTGTTACTTCAAAACTAATACTTGGTATTTCAATCCTCATGTTGAACACTAAGTCTATACGCTGATACAGGATTGACTTGCTCAGCTTGTTTTCTGTCATACAGATTTAATATATATTCATTGGCAGGCAAATCTTTGCTAAGTTCAATATAAAAATCCTCGGTGTTTTCATCAAATTTACCGTCGGAAGGAATAATATTTCCAACTTGAAAAGTGTCTGTTTTTAATAAGTTCGTAACATTAAATGAAAATTCCTTACTTTCTCTATCATAGATTATTCCGGTAAGTTTAGTTTTTTCATTAATATTAATGATGATAGTGGAAGAATAATCAGTACTATCTAACACAATTTGGTTAGGTTGAGCAGGGTCGTAACAACTTGTAATACAAGACTGATTTACAACAGAAGTTAACGAAAGCAAGATTGACCCGATCAGCATTTTTTTAGAAATCCAAAATTTTGATTTTCCCCTTGTCATATATACTCCAACAACCACAATAGCAAATGCAATGGATAATCCTATTATTAAAATTGGGACGCTTACAGTTTTTATATTCATAATACCGTAGTTTAAATTGTTTCGTATGTGCGTGTCGCATGGTAACGTATACTTAATTAGTTTATATGTGCCCTTTTTCTTAATTTAAGGGGGTACGTATTATTTTGCAAAAATAGTCTTTTTTTTTATGTTTACTGTCAAAAGTCAAAAAAATGTGCTGAGTGCCGAGAAGGGTCACAAGTCGCAAGTCGGTTTTTCGTTCCGAAAAAATGGGTTTGGGTTGCTGCATTCGAAAGGGGGCAGATTCTGAGCGAAACGAAGAATTTGTAACAATAACGGAGTTTATTAGACAATCATGAAAAGAAATGATAGGTGTTTAAAAATAAAAATCAGGTATCTCCGGCAAGTAGGATAGCATGTTAAATTAAACAGAAGGCTATCTTCCGTTCATTACCTAAGGATGTGTCTATGAAAACTAAGCTTAGAAATGATCAACGGAAGGCTTGTTAATTAATAAAACTAAGCTTAGAAATCACAGGAAGATACGTATGTAATTATTAAAACATACTTACTCAAATAAAACCGGTTAATTTGTTAT
>JAQVNO010000166.1 GCA_028703095.1 Bacteroidales bacterium | reverse complement strand
TTTTAACTACAATGTCGACTGAACTGATCAGAAGACATGTGAGTGTTACAATTATAAATTATATTTTTTGTGGAACTGAGATACCCTGAAGCTCAACTAATACGAATGCTACCGCTCCGAGTGTGCACCACAATATCGGCGCGTACTTTTCTGTTATAAACCATTTTTTAATAGGTATGTTGGTTCTTGAATCTATCAGCTTTTTACAAAGCGGCAAGCAGAGCCAACCTGACAACGCTCCAACAAAGATCATAATAATCAGCATATTTTTCTCCCAGAACAAAAAAGTCCGTATTCCCTATAATGGAATACGGACGGCAATTAAAACATTAACGGTTCGACAATAAGCCTTTCCATAGATAGAAAAGCCCCATTGTGATGATGATGCCAAAATGAACCCGTACTTCGTTCGGTGGCTAGGCTGTCATAGGTGCGATACCCTTAGACCCTATAGCTTTGTGTCCTTACTTTTCAATAAGTTTACCATTATCGGGAAGTTTAAATTAAGTTGTAGATTTAAATATGCATTTGCACAAAACAAAAAACGACTGCGTTTTCAAATGCATTATAGCCTTTACATAAGCTATAACAACAAAGAAATCCAGTCGCCCAAAGATGACAAATAAAACATATTTTAGTATGTTAGATATGTATATACTATTCGGCAACTGGCTACCTTAGAGTTCACTCATCAGAGTTACCTCGTTAGGCCCTTTAGCTTTGCGTCATTACTTTTCAGTAACTTTGCCAATTCGTGCACATTTATATCTTATTGTGCTAATATTATCACACATTATTTTACTTGTCAATAGCTTTTTTTATAAAAAATCTAATAATTTCGTAATTTTTGAGTTAAATCTACAAAAATTACAAAATTGCATTACGAACAGCACCTCGAACATCAGCAGATAAAGGGACCAAAGCGCATGATAGCCGAAGAAAGCGCCGAGATGCTCTAGGAAATTGTTGTTCGGAACATAAGCGTGAGTAGTGCTTCCCAAATCAGAGTTTATTTATACAATAGAGTATGATTATCATGAATTTAAACTCAAATATATTATATAATTATCATTAAGATTATTATTAAGGAGATCTTTTACTTGTTGGTTTATATCTTTTGGGCGATCAAGCTTTAACATAAAAATTTGCTAAACCCCCTTTAGATTATCTTCACTGGTGATTTTGTGAATTGAACCGTTTTCAACTACATATTCATTTGATGTTGACCAATAATTTTCTATCTCAAGAATATCTCTAATACTAATATTATATATGTTTGCTTTTGGAATAACATTATAAAACTCATCGGTTGGAAATGATGAAAGAGCTTTTAAAATCTTTGGAGTTGAATTTTTCCATATTTGATCAGTAGGACTATCGCTATTTATTTGCTTTAAAAATCCTGTGTAGTATAGGTTGGTTAAACCTGCTCCTTGCATATTATATGAAGATTTATACTGATCCTTCAAATTTGGGTTATCTGTTTCTTTTAAGAAATTCATGTCCATTCCAATTACACGGCCATTGTTATCAAAATATAGTTGCATCATTCCAATCGACATGTTATCATCGTATTTGATTGACTTGAAAAAATCTTGAATATCTTCATTAGCAAATCTGTAACTAACGTTGGAATAACCTGTGCCGAAACTCAATTTGATATAACTATCTACCCCGATAAATACGATAATCAACACAAGAGCAACGATAAAAACAAAATTCCATCTTCTAAAAATTTTCATTATAATACTCCTATAAAAACAAAACAACTATAGCCTGCAAGCATTGTTTATTAATTATTTGTAAATCGGTTATGTCATAATTATATCATAAAAAAGAAAGATGTCAATGATCAACAAACGACTTTTTTTATTAATTAATCGAAAGTGTTTTGTTTTATAATCAAAAATGTTGGAAATAGTATAATCTTATAAAAATATCCCGTCCAAAACGCTAATAACATTTTGGACGGGATAAGTGCTTTTATAGTCAACATAGACAAAATATGGTATGTGTTTTATATATATTAACCATTGTCGTAATATGTAATCATATGATATACTTGATACGTAATAAAATGGCGCATTATAAAATGAAGTTGCAATAGTAAAAAAAGAATCCATAGCGATGAACCTGTGGTAGAATTGAGTTACTACACACCAATTCTGAAAGGATCATCACTATGGACAATCCACATTTTAGCACAGAACATCGAAAAGGGCAACACCTGACTGCGGAAGAACGCCACGATATTGAGGTACATCTGAAGGACGAATGGTCAAAATACAAAATAGCCAAGCATCTGAACCGTCCGTACAACACCGTAAAAAATGAAATCAAACGCGGAACAGTTTCTCTGTATCACGGCAAGGTGTTCCGGTATAAAGCGGATGCCGGACAACAACAGTATCTCGAAAATCGCCGCAGCTCCGCCCGAAAATATCGCTACCTGGAAACAAGCGAGTTTTTGAGCTTTGTCGCAAAACAGTTTCGGGAACAGGGCTGGTCACTGGATGCTTGTGTCGGTAACGCACTGCTCACGGGACAGTTTTCACGCAAAGAAATCGTCTGCACCAAGACACTTTACAACTACGTGGATCTCGGTATTTTGTCCATCAGAAACATTGCCTTCCCGAAAAACTGCGTAGGAATACAAAAGCACGCAAGGTGCGGGAATACCGCCGGAATCTAGGGAAAAGCATTGAAGAACGCCCGCAAAACATAGAAAATCGGGATGAATTCGGTCATTGGGAATTTGATTCTGTACTCGGCAGTAAAAATGCAGAAGAACCGGCTATCCTGACAATGGTGGAACTGATGACCCGGCAAGCTATCTGGCTGAAAGTCAGAAACCATTCTGCTGTAGCCGTATCGGAAGCGATAGTTCACTTAAAAGAAATTTTCGGGGCACACTTTTCCGACGTGTTCAAAACCATTACTGCAGGCAATTGTTCAGAATTTGCTGAGCTTTCAGCATCCGAAACAGCGGGGACAAGCGCGTATTTCACGCATCCATTTTCCTCGTGGGAGAAAGGGACAAATGAATGTCACAACAAACTGTTGCGCCGATTCATTTCAAAAGGAAAAAGCATTTCCAACTATAGTCCGGATGACATACTGTATTTTGCCGACCTGATGAACGCGCTTCCACGGAAAATCCTCGGATACCATACGCCGGAAGAACTGTTTGAGAAGGAGCTTGACCGGATATATACCGCTTGACAGCCGACGATGTGGGATTTCTACGTTCGGGCTACGCCCTCTCTCCGCAATCCCACATCGTTCTACCATAAAGTCACTACAAAATTCTTAAACTATTGCAACTTGCTATTGCAATTTGCGTAAATAATACCTTTAATAATCTATCTAACAAAACAAGAACACTAAAATAATAACAAGAAACATAGGTAATTAATAATGTCTAGTGATTTTTTAGTATTTTGCTTTTCTGGCTTTATCACTTTTCTTTTTTCGAAAAATTGGTATCCACCCCTATTTACTGTATGGCAGCCTATACAAAGAACAGCTGTTAAAAACACTTTCATTGTATTGCCTTTGATTTCGCTGGTGATGTATTTATATACAATGACGGTATTGGCATCATTTGATGTCGT
>JAQVNO010000165.1 GCA_028703095.1 Bacteroidales bacterium | reverse complement strand
ATACTGGGAGGCAATTGATCGTGGTTTTTCGGATTTTGCCATTGAGGCGGTTAATAAGGTGCTTTACTTTTCTGCTTTTTTATCTCTTTTTACCATGGTCTCAGCAAATGTTCTTACTTGTTCTAAATCCATATGTCCTTTTGGATAAATGGATTTTAATGTAGCAACAACAAAAATATTATCTAAATGGAATACATTAGAAACAGTTCCTTTTTTAGTATCTTCATCAAAAGCCCAACGAATTATTTCTCTTGCATTGGAAGTGATACCGGGGATGGTGTAAGCCATAGCGGTTAAACGTTCAAAGTTTCTTTTATTCAAATTTAAGTCTTTGACCTTCTTATCAAATTTTTCGTAGTTATCGGTTCCATTAACAAAATTGTTGGCAGCACTTTCAATATTGTCAAACGTTTCGGTGGAAGCGTCGATGATTCTTTTACCTATAGCAACTTGTATTTTTTTCTCGATAGTAGTACGATGATTGACAATGAAAATCCAGGTTCCAAATTGGCTTTCGTATTTGGTCATCGTACCGGGTACATGTTGATACAAGGTGTCAAATAACGATTGTGCGGTACTTCTGTCGAAGAAAACTTCACTACTTCCGTCTGCTAACCAAACGCGAGCTGAGTCGTTTTGAGGATCGGGTTTAAAATCGGAAAATTGATTGGCAACTTCATAGAAATTTTGTCCGGCTAACAATGCCATAAAGGCGCTGTCTATAAGAAGTTTCGATTCTTCTTCTTTCCTAGGAGCGTTTTGCATGCCTTCTTTGGCAACAAAAATAAAATTTACATGAATAGAATCAGGACGATTTTTCACATCCAATAGTTTGGCAAACATCCAATAATCACCTTCGATAAAAGGTTCTACCAATGTGCCAATCGGAGCATTGATGAGTAACGTGTCAATATGTGATGGCAATTCATTTTGTTTAAAAAAGGTACTGTCATAACGCGAATCAATCATGCTATTAATATATACTTTCGGCTCCGCTGAAGCAAGGAATTCATCGTATTTTTGACGTATGTCATTTTCTATCTCTTGTAAATCTTGCTCCGAAGGTAAAATTTCAAAAATAACATAATCAATGTTTCGCATTTCTTGGTCTTGCGGGAAACGATACAGGTTTTTTTCATACCATAGTTTGATATCGTCTTCGGTAAATTTGATTTTATCGTCAGAAACCAAGTCATTGGTATAAGGGACATGCGTTAATTGAACATGGGCTTTCATTTCAGTTTCTTCATGCAACTTACGCGCAAAAACTTTAGGTAAATAGTAAGATTTTCCAAGTAGATTTAAATATTTGTTTAATAAAGTTTGTTTTTCAATTGCAGTTTCCCAATACAAATAAGCAGCTACTACAGCAGAATCATATTGTTCCATATTGGCAAGAAAACCTTGTGCTATTTGCTTGTCATACTTTCCGTCGGGACCTCCGAAAAAACGGCGGGCATCGGGATGTGGATTATCGCCGGCCATCAGCTCGTTTAATTCTTCGGCGGTTACGCTTATGCCAAGGGGGATTAACTGTTTACTCAAAACAATAGAATCTACCATTTCGTTGTAAGTATAGTTGTTTGCTTCGTATTCAATGTTTTCAGCATTATTTTCTTTTAATAAACCGCTGTAATAATTATACTTATCCATATAATCATAATAAGAGATTTTATCTTTGTCTATCGTGATAAATTCTTTTAAGCCTGAATTACCGGGTTTAATGAAATCACCTAAAATGAATGCTAATAATGCTATTGCAACAATTAGTAATAAAATTACGGAATGCTTTCTGATTTTTCCTATAACTGCCATAATCTAAAATTTGTCTTTTTATATGTTTTATTACACTTAAAAATTAATAGTCTGCAAAAGTAAAAAAAAAATGATTATAAGTATAGAAAATCTTTTTTTAATTTATGTTTTTTTACAATATGGAAATCCGTGAATTATACAATAGTTGGTAGTAGTTTGTAAAAAGCACGCCTTATTACGCTTGTTTTTTGTACTTTGTTTAGTTGATATTGACAGGAATACTATGCGATTTTTAGTAAATCAACGATATGGCTATTTTAAAACAAGTTGTAAGGTAGTTCTATTTCTTTGTTCTAGTATAATTTTTTTTCCGTTGATTTTATCCGTATAAGAATGATTGGTATAATGACGTATCGTAAGGAGTTCTACATTCTCGTTGTATTTTACATAGAATTCTGTTTGAAGCTCTTCTATGAGTTGTGTAAGATTCTCTCTATAGTCTACACAAACGGAAAAGCTGATGGCTGAATTTTGCATTAGGTTGATTTTAAATCCAAAGTGAGCAAAGATAGCAAAGATAGTTGATAGATTTTCTTCAGCGATAAACGAAAAATCTTTGGGAGATATGGATAATAATATTTGATTTGTTTTTTTAATGAAACAAGGTGTCATTTTTTGATTATCGAAAAGATGTACAATGCTTCCATTTTCATTTGGTTTTAGAAATGATTTAACATACAAAGGGATGTTTTTATTTTGTAAAGGCTTCAATGTTTTGGGGTGAATCACATTGGCGCCGTAGTATGCTAATTCAATGGCTTCATAATAAGGTATTTTATCTAATTTCACTGTGTCGGGAAAAAGTTTAGGATCTGCATTTAAGAGTCCGTCTACATCTTTCCATATCGTAACGCTTTCGGCATTCAATGAAAAGGCAAAAATAGCAGCGCTGAAATCCGAACCTTCTCTCCCTAAAGTAGTAATAATTCCTTCGGGACTGCCACCAATAAAACCTTGTGTAATCAACATGCTGTTGCTGTTGTTTTGCCAATGTCGGTTGATGGTTTTTTGAATTTTTTTCTCTGTTTTCTCCCAATTGATATTCCCTTCTCTATAGGTAGTGTCGGTGATTACCAGTTTGCGAGCATCCATCCATTGTGCAGAAATAGCTTGTTTTTTGATAAAATAAAACAGTATTTTAGAAGAAAACAGTTCTCCGTAAGAAACAATTTGGTCGTATTCGTAATCGAAATTCTCACTCGCTTCTTTGCTCAAGTAGTTTTTAAGTATTTGAAATTGGCAATGTATATCCAGTAAGGCTTCTTGATCGGAGATGTCAAATAATTCGGAGAGTATGGTTTCGTGTTGGGCAATGACATCATTGAAAAGTGTCATTTTGTCAGGATTGTTTGTGAAGAAACTAAGCGCAACTTTTTCTAAATGATTGGTTGTTTTTCCCAAAGCAGAGATAACAGCAATAATTTTTTCCTCGGAATAGGAGTTTAGTATATTGGCTACATTCCGAATTCCTTCTGCATTTTGAATAGAAATACCTCCGAATTTAAATATTTTCATATGAATGAATGTTTTTTTGCAAAAATAGTAAATATTGCATCATGTTGGATTGATTTTATATGATTTTTTTTTGTTATTAAGGAGGCTGTCAAGCAGCAAGTGTTTCTATCTTACTATATAGATAAAAACATTTGTAAAGGTTGATTTACTATTAATTATTTTAGTATTTTTGCAAAAAAAAAAATTATGCCGAAACGCACTGCAAAGACAAATAATAATCTCATAGAAAATAATACATTAACATTACGTAAATTGATAGTTTCTGCCTTAGAAACAAAAAAAGGAGAAGATATC
>JAQVNO010000164.1 GCA_028703095.1 Bacteroidales bacterium | reverse complement strand
AATTTGTATGTGTACAAACGACAATTTGTATGCGTGTAAATGACAATTTGTATACGTACAAATTACTATTTGTATGCGTACAAATGATCGCCGGAAAGCCTTGTAATTTTTTTTGAATGATTTTTGGTTTTTTTTGTAAAGAGATGGCACGCAGATGACACGGATGCGGCGGATACGGCGAAAAGATTATTGATGTGATGATGTGATAATGTGATGATTAAATCACAAATGATGCAAAGAGATATACAAACCCTACCCTTGTTTTTTCGGAACGAAAAAAACTCTCGGCACTCGGGACTCGGCACTTTTTTTTTAATTTTTAATTGATTCTAATTAACCGCAAAGAACGCAAAGAGATATACACAATCTACCCTTATTTTTTTCGGCACGAAAAAAACTCTCGGCACTCGGGACTCGGCACTCGCCACTTTTTTTTTAATTGATTATAATTAACCGCAGAGAACGCAAAGATTCTACGCAAAGAACGCAGAGAATACCGCCCACAGATTTCCACGAATTAAAAAAGCTCTCAGCTATCAGCTATCAGCTATCAGTTTTTTAGAGCGTTGTATCAAGTTTAATTCTTAATTTGTTAAAACGTTCCACAGATTACTGCAAAATAAAAGATTAAAATTTGCCATGCCGTAACACATGCATTTTGCAATAGGGTGCGTACCCTTTTTTAAAGTTGAATTTTAATGTATTGATATATTGCACTTTACTTCCCCAAAAAAAAGGGTGCGTACCCTTTTGGCATCCGGTAGCCCTGCGGAATTAATCCGCAGGCTTGCTGTTGCTCAACGGCAGGCTTGCCGTTACTCGTCTGCAGGCTTGCGGATTTAAACGACAGGCTTGCCGTTTTATAAAAGTCAATTTTCCCTTGTTTTTGGAGGCTTTTGGACGTATATTCCATGCATTAATCCACCTCGGGAAAGAAAAAATAAAAAAAAGACTTATCCCGTTTATAAATGAAAAAAGATTATTTTTGCAAAATAAAAAGAAAACACAAAAATGGATGCATTGCGTATATACAAAACAAATAACCGCAACTCAAATGTATTATCTGTGAGTTATTTAGGAGTATTGCGTATACACAATCGTTATGTGCAAGTTTGAAAAACAATTTACTTAATTTCAAATAAGAAATATGAATGAAATAAAATCATTACTAGATAAAATAAAACTTGTCATAAAATATAATTCCAGACTTAATGAATCTGAAAATAACAATTTTAATATTTTTAAAATTTGTGGAGTTAATCATTATGAAAATACTCATTCTTCAATAATAGCAGAATTTTTAAAAGTCGATGGCAAACATGGTTTCAAAGATAAATTCTTACAAGCATTCTTGGATGTTCTCAAATTCGAAAAAATAATAGACCTCGATTTTAACTTTTCATTCAATGGAGTAAAAATATATACTGAGTTAGTTATAAACGATGGAAGAATCGATATTATAATTACTAATAATGAGAAACAAGCGCTAGTAATTGAAAATAAAATATATGCTTCGGACCAATATCAACAATTAAAAAGATATTCAGAGTACTGTCAAAAAGAATTTAAAAGTAATTTTCTTTTATTCTATCTTACATTATTTGGGGATGAAGCCTCTAAAAAAAGCAGTAAAAACATTGAGTATAAACAAATATCATACAGTGATATTATAATTAATTGGTTGGAAAAATGTGTTGAAATCTCTGCTCGAAATGCAATTGTAAGAGAAACATTAATCCAATATATTAACCATCTAAAAGAATTAACAGGTCAAGACATGAATTCACAACAAAATGATGACTTAATAAAATTATTAAGTAATAAAGAAAATATCCATGCAACTTTATTAATAGGGAAAAATATTAACGGTGTAAAAAATCATATCCTAAATAAAGTATTTCTACCGCAACTTTCAGATGTATGTGATGAATTAGGGCTAATAAATATTTCGACTGAATGTGACTGGGTTAATACATCATGGGCGGGATTTAAGATTAAAAATCCTAAATGGAAATATTTTAAAATTTCAACAGAATTCGAATCCAAAGGTTTAAGAAATTGTATTATTGGCTTTAATCATATTGACAGTAAAATTAGATATGAAAAAACCTTTGAAAACCTTAAAACCCTAATGAAAAAGAGTAACTCAAATTGGGCGTGGAAAGATTTTCCTGAATTTACGAATTGGAATTCAAATGCCTTAATTTCTATAATAGATGGGAAAATGGTTGATATATTCAAAAGAGAAATAAAACAATTACTTGAAATCAGCAAAAACTTAGAAATGTAAAATTAATAATAAGAAAAAAAACCAGCACATAACAAAGTGCAAATCGCATAGCTGCGATTGTGGTGTGCGGTCTGCGGATTCTCGCAAGACCGTCATGTCCTACCGGACACTGACGCTCTCCGTAATCCGCTACGCAACTTGCACTAACCGTTGTGCCTAATTTTAAAAACCACACAAAATGAGAATAAGCCAATTTCAAAAATACTCTCAAAGAGAAAATACTGTTACAAACAATGTTTTGTTGATGCTATCAAGGTTGAATGACCTAAACGTGAACTATTATAAATCAATGATTGAGCGTTTAAACGAAGGAAGCATTCAACAATACTATTATCCTCGACCAATTTTTACTCAGCAAGTTGGAATAAATAAAGGAATAATTGATGGACATATAGAGGTAAAATCATCAAAAATTGTGATTGAAACCAAGCTAAACAGCAAGGAATTTATAGACAAATTAATTAAATATGGAAAAGTATTTAATGAAAATAGTCAAAATCAACTGTGGCATTTAAGTTCAGTCAAATTTGAAGAAAATGAAGTTATCGAAATAAACAGAAAACTGAAAGAATCATATCCAAACTTAAAAATTCAATTTAATAATTTATTATTCAACGATTTGATTGAGAATTTAGAAGGTATTTATGAGGAAAACACACACGATATGGAATTGCGATTACTTCTTGATGATTTTAGCAATTACTGCATCGGAAGTGATTTGATTTCTAACGAAGAATATAAATTACTATTTGTACCGACAGGGTTCTCATATAAGTGGAATAAAAAACACAAAATATATTATTGTCCGACTAGTTGGCACAGTCAAAAATTTAAATTCTTCGGCTTATATAATTGGAAATCTGTCAGGACATTATCTGAAATTGAAACAACAATAATTGCTGACTACGACGCTAATACAAATGAATTAACTATCCATAGCAATGGACATACAGATGAACAAATAACACGTCTTAAAAATGGACTGACTGAATTAGCTGAAAATCAAATTGGACTGAAATACTATATTCTACCAGAAACAAGTACATATGAAACTGATTTTAGAAAAATTACTCATGGAGGTATCCAAGGGTACAGATACAAAGACCTTAGAGATTACTTAACTCTTAGTGACTATAACGATGTGAAGTTAATAGCTGATGAATTAAGAAAAGTAACGTGGAAATAAAAAACTAGGCACAATAATTAGCCTTCATTCGGCTTGCAAAGCCAAGAATGAAGGGAATGTTGAACTATATCCCAAGTACTAAGGTCTCTTTCTATGGATTTTCAATCGGATTTGTTTATTATATGCTAAGTGATTTTGGAGTTCACTTTTTGTATTTTGTGTTTACTTATGTAA
>JAQVNO010000163.1 GCA_028703095.1 Bacteroidales bacterium | reverse complement strand
ATTTGGTTCCTTTCCACAATTATACCATAGACCATTATTCTCCTTCCATTATCAAAGACGATAGCAAATGTATTCGTTGTCAACGTTGTGTAAGAACATGTGAAGAGCTACAATCAGTTAGTGCTCTCGGCGTTGCTTACAAAGGAGAACATATGAAAATTTCTACATTCTTGGAAAAATCAATGTACGATGTAGTTTGTACCAATTGCGGACAATGTGTTAATCGTTGCCCTGTAGGTGCATTGGTAGAAAAAAATTATATCGATCAGGTATGGGATGCTATTTACGATAAATCAAAACATGTTGTTGTTCAAACTGCTCCTGCTGTAAGAGTAGCTCTTGGTGAAGATTTAGGTTTGGAAAACGGAGAAATTGTTACAGGAAAAATGGTAGCAGGGTTAAGAAAACTAGGCTTTGATTCTGTTCTTGATACTGATTTTACTGCTGACTTAACCATTATGGAAGAAGGTACTGAATTACTTACTCGTTTAAAAAGAGCGTTAGTAGATAAAGACCCTACTGTAGCTCTACCAATGACTACCTCTTGCTCACCGGGTTGGATTAAATTCATCGAACATCAATTTCCTCAATTACTCCCTAACGTATCAACATGTAAATCTCCTCAACAAATGTTTGGTGCTCTTGCCAAAACATATTATGCTCAAAAACGCAATTTAAATCCTGCTAATATTGTTTCTATTTCTATCATGCCATGTACAGCTAAGAAATTTGAAGCTGATAGACCCGAAATGAGAAGCAGTGGATATAAAGATGTAGATTTCGTATTAACAACACGTGAGTTAGCCGTTATGTTAAAACAAGCCGGTATTGATTTCAAATCAATTCCGGAAGAAAAATATGACAGTATCATGGGACAATCAACAGGTGCCGCTGTTATCTTTGGTGCTACAGGAGGTGTAATGGAAGCTGCGTTACGTACTGCTTATGAAATAGTTACAGGTAGAGAAGTTCCATTCAACGAATTAAATATTACTCCGGTAAGGGGTATGGAAGGTGTAAAAGAAGCTTCTGTTAAAATAGAAGGTACTCTTCCTGAATGGAAATTCTTGGAAGGAGCTACTTTAAATACAGCTACCGCTCATGGATTAGTCAATGCCAAAAAAGTTATGGAAATGGTGGTAAGTGGAAAAGCCAACTATCATTTTATCGAAATAATGGCTTGCCCAGGAGGTTGTTTAGGAGGTGGCGGACAACCTATTCCCACCAATGCTGAAATTCGCATGAAACGTAGCGATGCTATCTACAAAGAAGATGCCGGCATGCCTATACGTAAATCACATGAAAATCCTGAGATAACTCAAATTTATAAAGAATTTCTTGAAAAACCTCTCGGACACAAATCTCATGAACTATTACATACACACTATGTAGATAGAACAGAAAAATAATTTGAAAAATATAATATTAAAAAGAGGTTCTTTGAACCTCTTTTTTTATTTTGACTTTAGCTATTTAAATACTCTAATCTCCAAAATTATAGAATTAAATTATTAGTTATTTCGAAATTTTAAATAAAAATATACTGCCTGTTAAAAGCAGACAATATATTTCTAAATAAAGTATAATGTAAATTATAATTAGCCCATATAACTTATTTTAGGTAACTTAACTGTAAATGTAGACCCTACGTCTTCTTTACTGCTAACACTTACAGTTCCATTATAAACATCTTCCACAATTTTTTTCATAATAGACAAACCTAAGCCACTACCACTAATTCCTTTTGTTTTTTCATTTTTAATACGAATAAAATCTTGAAACAATTTCGACATATCATCTTCACTCATACCGATACCGGTATCAGCAACGGATATCGTAATGGAATGTTCATCTTCTCTAATGACACAATTCACTTCTCCATTGTCTTTATTATATTTTACTGCATTAGAAACAAGATTATTAAAGATAATTTCTACTTCCTGTTGGTCGGCAATATAAAAAATCTCGTTTGGATCGGCATCAATATTAATTTTTAAGTTTTTTTGTATGGCCATCGGGCTCATAGTATCTTTGGATACTTTCAACAATGCCACCAAATTTAACTTTTTAACATCTCGTGCTTTTTTACCGGATTCCAGACGTGTCAAATCAAGCATGTCCATAATTAATGTTCGCATACCTTTGATTCTTTCCAATGAACGTTTAATCATCAATTCATAATCGTCCAAATTATTCCCTACTTGACGTTCTTCCATAATACGTAAATAACCTTCTATGGCATTGATGGGAGATTTAAGTTCATGAGAGAGCACCGACAAAAATTGAAACCGAATTTGTTTTCCAACAGTATTCAATTGCTTTGTCATTCTGCGTAGGTATAAATTTTTCGTTATACCTTCTACGGAAGTCTTTAGCTCTTGCGGAGTAAAAGGCTTAGGAACAAAGTTATATGCTCCGTTATTTGTTGCTTTTATGGCTAAATCGAGTGATGCGTAGGATGTAATCATCATTACGTTACAATCATACTGTTTTTTATTAATATATTCTAATACTTCAATACCATCCATACCCGGAAGTTTATTGTCGAGTAATACAATATCTATTGCATTTTTTTCAATGATATCTATAGCTTCTTCACCGGAGCCGGCATCTATTATATTAAACCCGAATTCTTCTTCTAAGAAAGGGAAATCTACACAAAAATCAGTTAATATTCTTCGAATGCCCGAACGGATACCGGGCTCATCGTCAACAATCAATAAATTCAATGTAGCCATATTAAAAAAATTAAGGGGTTAACAAGCGTGTCATTTCCATTTGAAGTTGTTCGGGTCTCAATCCTTTTTCAAGGTAAAGATCTGCTTTTATCCAACTTCTTTCTTCGGCAGTGTCAACACCGAAAATCATCCCGGTATCGGCAGTTACTGCAGTTACTATAATAACCGGCACATTTGGATATTTCTTTTTCATTTTATAGCTTAGTATAAAACCGCTATCTTGATTTTCCATCATCAAGTCAAAAATTGCAATATCAGGTTTTGTTGTTTCTAACACTGATTCTGCTTCTTTTTGAGACTCTACTGCAATAACTTTCATTCCAAAACCTTTGAGTTGAAAGCTAAGTTGTGTAATTATATCCACATCATCATCAGCTATTAAAACTGTTTTATTTTTTAATATGTCCATCATATTTTTATGTTTTTTATATTTTTTTTCTAGGTATTTTAATTTTAAATGTAGTCCCTGTCGGACCTTTTGATTTATCTGCATTCGTTTCAATATGTATTTGCCCTCGGTGCATTTTCACAATGCCATATATTAATGGGAGACCTAAACCGGTACCTTTTCCGATAGGTTTAGTGGTAAAAAAAGGAGTATAAATTTTATCCATGTTTTCTTTTGCAATTCCACATCCGGTATCAGAAATAACAAATTCAACTTCTGCTTCATCACCATCCAGTATTATTTTTAATTCACCTCCCTGCTCTCCCATGGCTTCCACGGCATTTTTTTCCAAATTTGTTATAACCTGTAACCATTGATCGGCATCAACTTCCATCATTTTATCTATCAAATTGGATTTAAAAGTAATTTTTACTTTTTCTGAAGCGATGATGGAATCAAGACTATTTTTTACAAACTCTTCTATATTAACTAATTTATAGCGTACTTGATTCTTTCGAGAAAAATTAAGAAATCCGCCAACAATGCTTTTACATCTATTTGCCTCCTCAGCAATAA
>JAQVNO010000162.1 GCA_028703095.1 Bacteroidales bacterium | reverse complement strand
CTATTTGGATGAATTTGCCTACAAGCTAAACCGGAGGTATTTGCGGGATAAAATATTCGACAGACTATTAATTGCATGTGTTTCATTGAGTTGGAATACCTTGGTATATGAAAACGGATAATCATATTGTTTTTTTCTTCTTTTGATGTAGTAATATCTACCCAATTATTACGATGTGGTTCTGGTCTTCCATATTCTGCAACTAGCCAAAAATAATTATCGGTTAATTCAGTAGTTATTTTATAATAAGTTCCATTTTCTAAATAATCAAACTCATTTGGAATTTTTAAAAATGCTTCTTTTACTGCTTCACTAAACCTTAAAGCGTTTAAATCAGACTCCCATATCAATTGTAAAGTAGTAAAAGAAATTTTTTCCATATTACTTAATTTCTATTTTATCAATTTCTTTCATTAACCTGTTAGTTTCCGAAAGTGCAACAATTATTTTTTGATAATGCAAAATATCCTCAAATTCGAGTTTGCGGTCTTTACGGTCTTTCAACCATTTTTGGGCTGGCTGATAGCCGCCAATATAGAAATTCCAAGCAGTTTCGGGAACATTATCAAAATACTGCGTGTCGTTGATGTAAACTTTACCGTTTTGATAATTTGGTTTAATTACTACATTATCGCCATCAATCGGATATTGAGTAATATATTTTTCTAGTGTTGGACTTTCCAATAAATGTATTTGCCGAATTTCTCCGCCCAGTTTTACCAATTGCCAAAACTTGCCTTTGTCTTTAGGGTATGGTACTCTCGGAAAATCAATTTTTAAAAATTCCTTGTATTTTTCACGATAAGTTGGCGAATGCAAAACAGCATAGATGTAATCTAGAATATCAATCGGGGCAAAGGTGTTTTCAGTGGCTTCTTTTTCATTAGTAAACGTTAATCCTAATTTTTCAGCTATTTGATTTACAATTGCAGTATTTAGGTTTGGAGTACGTTCTGTTGTTTGACCGATGGTTTGTTGACCGATGGTTTCGGGATAGAGGTAAAGAGGGAAAACTAAACCAGCCCCAAATTGACCAGCATTGCCAGTATAATTAATGTCGCAAATTTTATTACACAAAAAGAAGCCAAATTTCTCTGTTATGGCTTGCCTTGGTAATAGTATTCCTATGTTCTTACCGTAATTGAAATGTTTTAAAACTCCATCTCTTGGATATGCGAGAAAACCCTTGCTTTTTCCAGTATAATAAGTTACTCTTTCATCAAAAGGACGATACTGATATTTTTTTATACTTGGATTGTTGTTTAATAAATCATTTATTGCATAGGGAATTGTCCAATCTCTGCCATCTACTGGAAGATTAAGTTTTTTTCTAATTTGCTCAATATCATCACCACTTAATAAAATGTCTTTAGCCTTTTTCAGTTCAGACTCGTTGAATTTTATTGTTAGTTCATCCCTTTTTGTTTGGATACCTGACACATAATTCAAGAAAAATGTATCAAGTTTAATAAATGTATTGTAATTGCTTTCATCAGAAAAATCTTTAGGAACAAAGAAATAATTTGGTTCGCTATAAACTAGTCTATCCCATTTTATTGATTTTAATGTATTTTCAATAAGGGTTGAGTATTTTTCTTCTCTTTTACCAAACACCTCGAAATAATTAACTTCTGCTAATTTTCCTTTTTTCTTTTGGTTAGTCTTTATAAAGATATTTATACTAACCCCTTGCATAATATCAAACACATTCTCATCAGAAGAACCATCAAGACAAACCTCTAGTTTTTTAGCGTTGCCGTGTAAATCTAAAATGTAGATTTTATCAAAGCTCTCTAATAAACATTTTCGCATTTGTCTGTGAGTAATTCCATCAATAAAGCTATTGTTGGAAATGTATGCCAAAACTCCATTTCCGTTTTTGTCAACAAAGTGTTGACCGTAACGAATAAACTTTATGTAATCATCATCAAGGTTAATTTTTCGCTCGTTTAAATCCTTTTTATAATCCGCTATAAGGTTTTGAATCCACTCACCTTTATTTGTACTACTTACAGCATAAGGCGGATTTCCTATTATGCACATTACTGGCGTATCACGCTTAATATGGTTGGCTTCGTTTGCTTCGGTGCTTAACCAGTTGGCAAATAACGTTCCTGTGTCCTGATGGTATTCTTCTAAACTGTTGGTAAGGTAAACTCTAAAACGTTGGTCTTTGGTTGGTTTATAGCCAGTTTCGGTAAGTAACAAATCAAGTTTCAAATGTGCCATTGCGTAACTTGCCATTAGCAACTCAAAACCATTGAGACGAGGCAATAAATGCGTTTCTACATAATTGCTCCAAATTCCTTGCTGTCCTTCAAACTTTTTGTGAACGTGTTTGATTACTTCGGCTAAAAATGTACCTGTTCCTGTGGCTGGGTCGAGTATTTGCACTTTGTGGACTTCCTGTTCTATCTTTTTGCCTTGTACGTCAACTTTTATTTTGGTTTTACTTGTGTCTGCAAGTCCTTGTGGTAAATCAAATTCTGTTTTTAAAATATCGTCAACGGCACGAACAATAAAATTTACAACTGGTGCTGGTGTGTACCAAACACCACGGGCTTTACGCAATTTGGGGTCGTATTCACTTAGGAAAGTTTCATAAAAATGGATTATCGGGTCTTCCATTTTTGTGTTTTTTCCGTAGTTTTTCAAAATTTCATCTACGTTGCAAGCAAGGAAAATATTTACCAAATCATCAACAATCCATTTTATGCGGTCGTCAACGTCCAAACCTGCAATATATCCAAATAGTTTTTTTAGAAATGGATTTGATTTTGGAATGAGTTCGTAGGCTTCTTGTCTGCTGAAAGTTGCCAACGATGGGTCGTGTGAACGTGCTGCAAACATTCCGTAAGCGATAGTTTGAGCATACACATCTGCAAATCCTTTGGGTGTAATATCGTGTATCAGAATTTGCTTGAAAGCGAGCATTTGGTCTTTCAGCGTACTGTCTTCGCTATTGCTTTCATCGCTTGTCAATGCTTTTTCAATAACCTCAGAAAGAAGGCGGGCTTTGCCCGCCATCATTTCTGCAAGTTTTTTACTGCTTTTTATTGTTTGCCCAATGTGGGTACAAAAGTCTTTAATCAGGTTTTCAAATCGCTCGAAATTCTCTGTGATTGGTTTTATACCTTTTTCAGTTACTTCTCCAATCGCAATTTTGGTTACAAATTCACCCTCACGGTATAAATGAAAATCCAGATAGTCGGTAAATATCAAATTGTTTAACGATGCTTTGTATCTATCGAATTGTTCTTTATTCCCTGTTTTCTTTGCTCCTTCAAGGTCTTTATCGCCAATATCTTTTGCTTCAATAAATCCAACGGGAATGTCTTTTTTAGTCAAGATGTAGTCAGGTGCTCCGCAACTCTGTCTTTTCGGTTCGTTTGTCGCCCGAATTGTTGGTACTAAACATTCAATCAATTGCTGTAAATCACCACGAAACGTGTGTTCAGTCGCATTGCCTAATTTGTAGCGTTTGTTTATGTTGTCTATGTATTGTTCTATCGTCATTTTTCAAATCCGTATCAAATAACTACAAATGTATCAATTTCCTGCGGTGCGCCGGCAAGAAAACAACTCTTTTGCAAGCTGAAGAATCGGCTTGTGCTTCGGGGCTTGCAAATGTGTTGTTTTGTGCGTGGGCTGTTCATTATTTCGTTTTTTCTTTTTCTGTCTTTAAGTAGCAAATTGTCTGTTCGTTTCTGTCTTTTTACACTGACGGCTAACGGT
>JAQVNO010000054.1 GCA_028703095.1 Bacteroidales bacterium | reverse complement strand
TAGAAATGAACTCACAAAACGTTTGTTGAATAGAGCACATATAGAAGGAAGAAGTGATGATAATGAGATTGTTATTCAAGAGCGTTTTCGTGAATACGATAATAAAACTTTGCCGGTAATAGCGTTTTACAAAAGCAGAAATATGTATTCATCCATAGACGGCATGGGAACACAAGAAAAAGTTTTCGAACGTGTAGAGAGTGTGATTGATAGCGTAGTTAAAAAATCTTCCTATAATGTGGTTTTAATAGGGCGCCCCGGTTCCGGTAAAGGAACACAAGGAGAAATTTTTGCTAAAAAACACAATTTTCATTATTTGTCAACCGGAGAATTATTATTAGCAGAGATTAACAAAGAAAGTGATATTGGGAAGAATGTAAAGTTCTTGTATTCGAATGGAATAAGTGTGCCTGATGAATTAATCATTAAATTAGTGGAGGAAGAAATGGCGAAATACAATGAAAATAGAGGGTATATTTTTAAAGGCTTTCCCCGCACATTGGTGCAAACCTATATTTTAGAAGGCATGTTAAGAAGAATGAACAGCTCCATTTCGTTGGTAGTATATTTAGATGTTCCCATGTTGGATTGTTTTAAACGTTTATCAAAACGCGCACAAACTAATGATGTGCGTCCTTATGATAAAACAACGGATTTGATTATAGGAAGAATGGAAGAATTTGAAACCAAAATTAATCCGGTAATAAAATATTTCAAAAGCAAAAATAAATTAGTTCGTGTAAGCGGAATAGGCAGTCCGGAGGAGGTAGCTGAAAAATTGGATGAAATCCTTGTAAAATCTTTAAAGAAAATTATTTAATTATTTTACTACATAATTTTTAGCACTTACATGATTGTAATAGGATTGTATCAAAGCTTTTAAATGTTTTTTAGCGTTTTGTTGAGATTCTCTGTTTTCAGTAACAATGTTATTTTTCTGAAAAAGATCGTCGGCAGTAAAAGCAGAAACAATTCCATTTTCATTCATATAAATAGTAATAGAATCTGTAATGCATTGATATACCTCGTTGATGTAATTTGTTGCCATCGGAAAACGTTCTTTTTCATTAAAAACATCGCGTCCGAAAGCAAAATAAGGTTTGTTATATCCGATTAATCCTAAAAGCGTAGGCATCACATCTAATTGCTGTGTTACATGCGTATCGGTACCTTGTATTACATTATCAGGTGTATATATAAAATAAAAAATTGCGCTTCTGCCTTTAGGTAAGCGTGTTTGAGGGGCATACATTTCAGGGGATCCATGGTCGGCAATAAAAATAAAAATGCTATTGTTATACCATGGTTCCTTTTGAATGCGCTCGAAAAGTTTTCGTAACGATACATCCGTATAAGCAACACAGGGTTGTACCAGACTATGTCCTTTGGGCATTTTATCTGCATAGTCAGGAGGTAAAGTGTAAGGATGATGGGAGGTTAGATTGAAAATGCTGACACAAAAAGGTTGTTTCATCTTTTCAATTTTATCTGCCATAAACTGATAAAAAGGCATGTCGTATACACCCCAAAAAGGCTCTATGGTATTGACATTTATTGGGTATTCTTTTTCATAATCTTCTTTGGAAAAAAAAGTTTCAACTCCTGCCATAGAAGCATACGCTTCAAAAAACATGGAATTTCTTTCTGTTCCACAAAAAAAAGAAGTACTATATCCTTCTTGTGATAAAATATAAGGTAAGCCTTCTAATTTTCCAAGTGATTGAGGCATCATCACAAAAGGTTTTTGATAGGAAGGTATGGAAGTTAAAATAGAAGGCAATGCTTCAATGGATTTCATCCCGTTAGAAAAAGCATTGGTAAAAGTATAGCTTTTTTGCATTAATGAGTCAAGAAAGGGCGTATACCCTTCGCTGTTACGGTATAATTCGGGACAATAAAATTTAGAATGTTCTTTACTGAAACTTTCTAAAATGAAAATTATAATATTTCGTTTCCCTAATTCATAAGTTAATGTTGATTTTGGATGATGATAAGGACTATAAATAGTTGAAAGTTCTTTTTTATCGAAATAGTTCGGGTTTTGCAATGATTCCAATTCAATCGTTCGCAACAGGCAAAAAGGATTGCTTAAAATCAAATGCGCTTGCTGTGGCGTTTGCGTATACCAAGCTGCATTGCATAAGTTATAAGGTCGAAGTTTTGGATTGAAGCCTCCTCTTGCTCCGCCAAGACTTACTAAGATAAAAACACAAAAAAGAAAAGCATGAACGGGATAATATAGATGTGATTTTTTTATTTTTGATGGATAATAGGGTATTTTTTTATAAATAAATACAATGAATGCGATACAGAAAATACCCACAAAAATAAGCCAAGAGTTAGCCCAAAGATAATCCAGAAATATGGGAAGTGTATTGTCATTTTGTGTAAAATGAAATTCTTCAGCAGTAATACGTTTTTGTGCATAATGAAAATAAACAACATCCATTAAATTTAATACAATAATTGAAAAAGTATTAATAATTAAATATAACCAAAATAATATTTTTTGATAAATGGGTTTTGACCGTGCACGTAGAGGCAGTAGGGATAAAACAATGAAAAGTCCATTAGCATAGATTATTGAAATGGTGTTGAAGATAAAGGATCCCCGGAAAAGTGTAGTGATTTCCGAAATACTGATTACACCAATAATATCTTTATTATAGAAGTAAAAAATGATTTGGGTGATGCCAATAACAAGATATAATGCGGCTAGCCTAAGTAGCATTACGCTGATGTCATTTTGAAGTATGTTTTTTATAAATTTGGTTTTAGATGATATCTCGTATTGCATGTATTAATTTTCAATTTTGACTGTATTCTAATAGAAACGGTAGCAAAAGTATAAAAAATAAGCATATCTGAATGTATTTTCATAAAATAATGAGACCTGCATTCATGCTTTCACCGGTAGTGATGTTTAAAAGACTACTTGACAGATAACAATTTTTTAATTTTATTAGCGTTAAAACTGAACTAAGAATATGCAATATGGAGAATGAAAATTTTATTGATTACGTAAAAATTATGTTTCGGTCCGGTAAAGGAGGAAAAGGCTCTGCTCATTTATTACGCACAGCACAAACTCCTAAAGGAGGTCCGGATGGCGGCGACGGAGGAAGGGGTGGTCATATCATTCTTCACGGCAATGCTCAGTTATGGACCTTATTGCATCTTAAATATACCAAACATGTATATGCTGAAGATGGGCAAGCGGGAGGAAAAAATCAGTGTTCCGGTAAGGGCGGAAAAGATAGTATCATACAAGTCCCTCTGGGAACTATTGTTAAAAATGCCGAGACATTTGAAGTTGAAGCAGAAGTTTTAGAAGATGCTCAGGAAGTTATTTTGATGAAAGGTGGCAGAGGAGGACAAGGGAATGTGCATTTTAAATCATCTACATTTCAAACTCCGCGTTTTGCTCAACCGGGAGAAGAAGGTATAGAAGATTGGAAAATATTAGAATTAAAAGTATTGGCAGACGTGGGATTGGTAGGTTTCCCCAATGCCGGTAAATCAACGTTTATTTCAACAGTGTCGAATGCTAAACCTAAAATTGCCAATTATCCCTTTACTACTTTGAAACCAAATTTAGGAATGGTTAAATATAGAGATGATTATTCTTTTGTAATTGCCGATATTCCCGGTATTATTGAAGGTGCTGCAGAAGGGAAAGGCTTAGGATTAAGATTTTTAAGACATATTGAAAGAAATTCTGTTTTGCTTTTTTTAATACCTGTTGATAGTGAGAATATTAAAAATGAGTATAAAATATTAATCCATGAATTAAAAAAATACAATCCTGAATTATTGGATAAAAAAAGATTGTTGGCAATTTCAAAATGTGATTTAATTCCTCCTGTAGAATTGACAAAAATTAAAAAGAAAGCACCTGCAGATGTCCCCGTAGTATATCTTTCTTCTCATACTCAAATGGGCATTACTGAAATAAAAGATCTTTTATGGAAATTATTGAATTAATAGTTGAATACATGATGTAATTATGAATAATGTAATTTTATTTGATGATATTTTTAAAGAAAATCTACTTCCATTTACTTATACACGTACCCAATCTGATATTCGAATAGGCATTCTTACTATCAGAGAAAAGTGGGAAAAACGCTTACAAATAAAAACATCCAGTATAACAGAATCGTATCTTACAGAGAAATTTCCTTTACATCTTGAAGCAAATAGTTTGTTGATAGCCGGTTCTGTTTGTCCAACAGATGAATTGGCAGAAGCAGTAATGCAATTAAAAAAAGGGCAGACATTATGTAAGGATGAAATTATTATAGCTCATGCAGTAGATTCTTTACCCGATGATTTATCTACATATTGTGGTGAAAAAATTGAATTTAAAGGATATTTTTTAAATTTAAAACAATTGTGGGATATTTTTGTGCATAATGGCAGTGAATTACAATCTGATTTTGATTTTTTAACTCGAGGAAGAAAATCACAAGTTCTGAGCAATACAAATACATTGATTGGAAGTAAGGAAAATCTTTTTATAGAAGAAGGTGCAGTGATAGAGGCATCGGTTTTGAATGTTAGTCAGGGGAAGATATACATTGGGAAAAATGCTGAAATTATGGAAGGATGTCTAGTCCGCGGCAGTTTCTCTTTGGGTGAAAATTCACAACTTAAAATGGGAGCCAAGGTGTATGGTTCCACAACAATAGGTCCTCAATGTAAGGTGGGTGGAGAAATTAATAATGTGGTAATCTTTGGCTATAGTAATAAAGCACATGATGGGTTTATGGGTAATTCGGTGATTGGAGAATGGTGTAATATAGGTGCTGATACAAACACGTCTAATTTAAAAAATGATTATAGCGAAGTGAAATTGTGGGATTATAAAAGTAAAAAATTTCAAAAGACAGGCCAACAATTTTGTGGATTGATTATGGGCGATCATGTTAAGTGTGGAATAAATATTATGTTCAACACAGGCACTGTGGTGGGAGTGGGGTCCAATCTATTTGGCGCCGGATATCTGCCGAATTTTGTGGCTTCTTTTCAATGGGGAGGACCCGGAGGCTTTCAAGATGCGCGTTTGGATAAAATACTATGTGTTGCTGAAAAAGCATTTAAACGAAGACATTTGGAATTTGATGAAAAGGAGAAAGAATTATTAATGGGAGTTTATAATTATGCTAACAAACAAAAAGAACCTCATTTCCCGAATTTTTACTTAATATAAGTTGATTATCTTTTGTATTAAAAAAAATAGTACTTTTGCAAACTTTTTTAGCGGATGTGGCGTAATTGGTAGCCGCGCTAGACTTAGGATCTAGTGTCGAGAGGCGTGGGGGTTCGAGTCCCTTCATCCGCACTAAGCCGTCAGTGAATGACGGTTTTTTTATTCTACCTCAATGAAGTAAATAATATTGTCGATTTAATATACTGTTGTCCGATAAATTTTAGCAGATTCAGAGCGAAGTGAAGAATCTGTAACGAATTTTTAATCTTTATCGGAGAATAATAATTTTAATATTAAATTATACGTAAAATTATATCCTTAAAGCAATAAAATAAAAAAAATAACGTAATAATTATGTTAAAAAAAAAAATAAAAAACAATGCGTATTGGGAAGTTAATTATACTATTTATTTTCTATGTAATAACAACTCCATTTTCTCTTCTTGCACAGCAGAAATTAACCATGCAAGAATGTCAGCAATGGGCAATAGAACAATCTTCTGCCTCTTCACAATTAGAAAATTTCGAACAATTAAGACAAATTAAACGTCAAGTAATTAAATCTTTTATTCCGGAAATCAGTTTAAATGCGAGTGCAAGTTATCAATCTCATACTTTGCCGACGATTCAATCTAATAACAACACTTCGTATTTAGACATAAATAACCCTATAAATAAAGATCAGTATTTGATTAGCCTTGATTTAACACAAAAAATATGGGATGGAGGTATTTCAAAAGGGCAACAAAAATATGATGACATTACTTCAGATATTGCAGTTCAAAATGTACATATTACAAGCTATGAATTTAAAGAAGAAGTTGGAAAAATGTTTTTGACAGTATTGTATTTACAAGAAAACATTAAAGTCATAGAATCGAGTATACTGACATTAAAAGAGGATTTAAAGAAACTTAAAGCATTATATGCCAACGGCATTATACTTGAAAGCAATGTGTATATTTTGGAAGCGGAAATAATGCGTATAGAACAAGAGTTAAAAAAAATAGAATTGCAGCAACAATCTATTCGCAGTGCATTATCGGAGTTTACAAAGAAAGACTTACGCAAAACAGAATTTGTTTTAACAGTAACAGAGTCTATTGATACAACACTTGAAAGCAATCGTCCGGAATTTACTTTATTCCAATTACAACAATCGGCATTAGAAAGCCAAAAGAAAGTGCTTGTCGGTCAAAGTATGCCAAAGATAAATATTTTTGCATCAGGAGGGTATGGTCGTCCAACCTATAATCTTGTAAGCAATGATTTCGATTTTATGTATATTGTCGGTGCGCAGCTACATGTTCCTATTACCTCATGGGGCGCAGCAAAAAACGGGAACGATTATCTTGAAATACAAAAAAAATTAATTGCCTCACAAGCAGATGCATACCGGCAAAACCTTCGGGTAAAGATGATGGAAAAATTAAATGAAATGGAAAGTTTGAAAAATTTACTTTCCAGCGATGATCAAATTATTGATAAAAGAACATTTATAGTAAGCATTTGTAAAAAACAATTGGAAGAAGGAGTGATAACAGCAAATGATTATATAAAAGAAATTAATGCTTTGAATGAAGTTATGCTTAATAAGGAATTGCATAAAATTCAATTAGAGCAAGCAAAAATGATTTTTAATTCATTAAAAGGCAGATTGTAAGAGATATAATTATATGATACCAAGTTATTCAGCGGGTATTGACATTGGTTCTACCACATTTAAATTAGTTGTTGTCAATGAAAAAGGAAATATAATTTTTTCCGATTATCGTCGTCATAATACAGATATACGTTTAGCAGGGAAAGAAGCATATAAAAAATTGTATGATACGATAGGAAATTGTTATCTGAATGTTGTAATGACAGGCTCTGTTGGAATGGGTTATGCCGATAATTTAGGCGTTACCTTTGTTCAGGAAGTTGTAGCTTCTGCCGAATTGATAAAACATAAATTTGAGGATGTACATACTTTTATCGACATCGGAGGGGAAGATTCAAAAATGATTTTTTTTGAGAAAAATAAAGCTCCGGATATACGCATGAATGGAAATTGTGCGGGTGGCACAGGTGCTTTTATCGATCAAACAGCAGCATTGCTCGGAATAGATACCATTGAATTAAATCAATTGGCATTAGGAGCAACTACCATTTATCCCATAGCATCACGTTGCGGTGTGTTTGCTAAAACAGATATTCAAAATTTGATTAGTAGAAAAGTAAGTAAAAATGACATTGCCATTTCTGTATTTAATGCCATAGCAATTCAAGTGATAGCATCGTTAGCGAGAGGGAGTGATATTAAATCGAAAATATTTCTTTGTGGAGGTCCTTTTGCTTTTTTGCCTGAATTAAAAAACGCTTTTTTTCGTCAATTAAAACTTACTGATGATGATATCATCTTACCTGAAAATGCAGCATTAATACCGGCGTGGGGGTGTGCCATTACGCCGGTTAAAAATTCAAAAAAAATATTATTATCAGCTTCCATAAAAACATTGGAATCGAATAGAAAAAATCCTTTCGAAGACAATATGCAAGGACGTTTACCGGCTTTATTTACGTCAGAAATAGAATTAAATGCTTGGAAAAAAGAAAAAAATCAACATTCCGTACAGCATATTCATTGGGATGAACTTGAATCACTCGATTGTTATCTTGGCGTTGATTCCGGCTCTACCACCACTAAAATTGTACTGATTGACAATAAAGAACGAGTTGTTTTTAAAGATTATAGCAGAAATGAAGGCGATAGTTACTATGCATTCCTCCATGGATTGAAAAAACTGAAAGGAGAAGCCGATGCACATCATAAAAAAATCCGTATATTAGGAAGTGCCACTACAGGTTATGGTGAAAATCTCATACAAACAGCATTTAATTTGCATAAGGGAATTATTGAAACCATTGCACATTTCTTAGCTGCAAAAAAAATACTTCCTGAAGTGAGTTTTATTCTTGATATAGGCGGACAAGATATGAAGGCTATCTTCATCGACAACGGAGTAATCAAAAGACTGGAAATCAACGAAGCATGCTCTTCCGGTTGCGGATCTTTTATAGAGAGCTATGCTAATATGTTGAATTATCCGGTGGCAGAATTTGCGGAAATGTCGTGTTATGCTAAAAAACCCTGCGATTTGGGGACAAGGTGCACAGTTTTTATGAATTCAAAAGTAAAACAAGCCATGCGTGAAGGAGCTGCCGTTGAAGATATTGCAGCGGGGTTTTCCTATTCGGTAGTTAAAAATTGTTTGTTTAAGGTGCTGAAATTAAAAGATATTAAAGAACTTGGCTCTCATATTGTTGTTCAAGGAGGTGCTTTTCGGAATTTATCCATTGGGAAAGCGCTTGAATTATTAACAGGTGCTGATGTTGCTTTTTCGGATATGCCTGAAATGATGGGAGCATATGGTGCTGCACTTTATGCAAAATCGGATTCCAAAGAGACAGATAGAGTGATTCATATAGATAAACTCTTAGAATTACAAAGTTATACATCGGAAATTGAAATTTGTACAGGTTGTGAAAATAGTTGTACTGTTAAAAAATTTGTTTTTTCTAATGGAAATACCTATTATTCAGGAAATAATTGTGAAAAAATCTTTTCAAATAAAACGGAATCTTTAGAAAAAGGAGTGAATCAACATCAGGAAAGGTATAAGTTATTATTTAAAAGAGAAGTTACGTTATCCACCAAACCAAGCCTTATTATTGGTATTCCAAGAGCTTTAAGTA
The DNA here is from genome assembly GCA_028703095.1 of Bacteroidales bacterium. GTDB lineage: Bacteria > Bacteroidota > Bacteroidia > Bacteroidales > WCHB1-69 > UBA5266. The sequence continues at coordinate 6,043 of JAQVNO010000054.1, read as the reverse complement.
TGTATGAGCATTATCCATTTTGGCATACGCTTTTAATAGAATGTAATCTAAAACCCGTTTTATCTAAATCTTCAACTAATAGATTGTATGAAAAAGGAATACAATCTATTATGGCTGATAACATTTGTTTTCCCGCCAAATTAATGCACGGACATATAATGGATCTTATTCAAAAAAAGGTAGATAGAATTTTATACCCTTACACTATTTTTGATACAAAGGAAACATCACAAGCTCATAATAGTTATAATTGCCCTATTGTCGCCGGTTATTCGGATGTTATAAAAAGTGCGATAGATGCAAAAATGAATTATGGCATTCCGTTAGATGCCCCGACAGCTTCTTTTAAAAATGAAAAATTATTATTTAAATCCTGTAAAGACTATTTGACTTCTCTAGGAATAGATAAAAAGTCCATTAAAAAAGCTTTTGAAAAAGCCCTTAAGGTACAACAAGACTATGTGCTTACACTGGCAGTACAAAACAAACATATTGTGGAAGATGCAAAGAAGAATAACCGTATGGTTATTTTACTTGCCGGCAGACCTTATCATATAGACCCCCTTATCCAACATAAAATCGGAGACGCCATTGCTGAAATGGGGATAGATGTTATTACTGAAAATATTACGTTATATAGTGATAATGAAGTTTTCAAAGAAGTCCACAGTATTTCTCAATGGGCTTATCCCAATCGTGTTTTGAAAGCAGCGCATTATGTGGCAACTACAGAAGAAAACATACATTTTGTTTTACTTACGTCTTTCGGTTGTGGACCGGATGCCTTTATCATTGACGAAATCAACGATATATTGAAGCGAAGAGGAAAGGGAATGACGATACTGAAAATTGATGATGTTAACAATATAGGTTCATTACGCTTACGGATTCGTTCGTTAGTTGAGAGTTTGAAATTTAGTGGTGGAGAAAGAAAAATTATTCCATTTAAAACATTGCCGGCTTTTACAAAAGAAGAAAAAAATCGTACTATTTTAGCTCCTTATTTTGCAGAGTCCTATTCCGAATTATTGCCGGCATTGTTTCAAATTATGGGTTATAAATTGATAAACTTACCTCCCGCCGATGCCGAAGCTGCCGAAATAGGCTTGAAGTATGCCAACAATGACATTTGTTATCCGGCTACGCTTGTTGTTGGAAGTATTATCAAGGCAATGCAAAGCGGAAACTATAATCCCAATGAAATTGCCATAGGTATAACACAAACCGGTGGTCAGTGTCGAGCTTCAAATTATATCGCTCTTATTAAAACGGCTTTAATAAGTGCCGGATATGATAATATTCCGGTAATTTCTGTAGCTTTCGGCAAGGATATGATGAACGAACAACCGGGTTTTAAATTAAAATTAAGAGGAAACATTTCAATAGCCCTCTTTGCTCTTTTATATACGGATTGCATTTCCAAACTCTATTATGCTTCTGTTGTAAGAGAAAAGGTGAAAGGTGTAGCCAAAAAATTACAGAAAAAATACATTGATTTGGCAATGCCCTGTATACTGCAACGCAGCACTAAAGGATTGAAAAAATTATTTAAACAGGCAATTAGTGAATTTGATGCTGTCATTGAACATAAAGATAACATCCCGATTATCGGTGTTGTGGGTGAAATTTATGTAAAATACAATTCTTTTAGTCATAAAAATGTGCTGGAATGGTTGTCAAGCGAAGGGGTAGAAGTAGTAGCTCCATCAATGTATAATTTTTTTATAAATAGTTTTGTAAACAATCACATTAATAAAAAATATCATATTCAAGAAATCGGTTATCCATTATTTGTAACCGATACGCTCTATAAAATTGTGTATGGTTTTGCTAAAAGTTTTGATAAGATAGGGAAATCGTTCCGTTATTACCGACCTTTTGCCGATATTTTTCATGATGCTAAATTGGCATCAAAAATTATAAATCTTTCAGCTAATTTTGGAGAAGGATGGTTAATTCCTGCTGAACTTGCGAGTTTTGCTGAGAATAAAATTTATAATGCCGTAAGTCTTCAACCTTTCGGCTGTATTGCTAATCAAGTTATTTCTAAAGGGATTGAGAAGAAACTCAAAAAAATATATCCACAAATGAATCTCTTATTTCTTGATTTCGATGGTGGCACTTCAGAAGCTAATATCTTTAATCGCCTCCATTTTATGGTTGAAAATGCAAAGCAATCTTTGTTAAAAAAAAAGTATAAAAATTAGTTAATAATTTTAATATCAATTATTTAATAGCTAAGCCTTGCTTATTTAAAAATAATTATGGGTGCATTTATCCAAACTAATTTTAAACATACAATAGTCTTGTATTTTGTCGTTTTAAATAAAATATATTTATGTTGTATACATATAATTTTAATAGTGTGATTGTCAAGTTTACTTTTCAGTATTGTCTTCTTAGAGGTATTATTTTTCTTTTTATTATGCATGCTTCTCTTTGTTTTTCACAATCATTATCGAACAGCTTTAATGAAAAAAATCAGTATTTCGATAGTTTGAATATAATTTATAAACAACAACAAACAGATAGTTTATTTAATTTTATAGTCAAAGATAAACATTTTAACGGCACTTTTCTTGTTGCACAAAAAAATGTTGTTTTATACGAAAATGTAGCGGGTTATGCTTGTTTGCAACAAAAACAACCTTTACCTATTCATACATCTTTTGAAATAGCGTCGGTGAGTAAAATGTTTACTGCCGTTGCCATATTGATGCTTTATGAAGAGGGAAAGATAACATTGAATAATGATGTTTGTGTTTACTTACCGGAATTTCCCTATGCGAACATTACTGTCCATCAGTTATTATGTCATCGTTCCAGATTGCCTGAATATTTTAAGTTTGCTGACAGATACCATAAAAATTCCTCTTTTCCTCTAACAAATGATAGTTTGCTTTCCATGCTTCAACATCGTAAACCTAAATGTGGATCCTTGTCTAATCAAGAATTTGAATATTGCAATACCAATTATGCCCTATTGGCTTCTATTGTTGAAAAAATATCGGGAATATCTTTTTCTCAATTCCTTCAAGAAAACATTTTTAATCCTTTGGGAATGAAAGAGACATTTCTCTATTACTTTGGATCTAATCAACAAATTGTGTATGGGCATAGAAGCAACAAAAGACGGTATGAGAGAAATTATTTATCGGGAGTAGTTGGAGATAAAGGAATATTTAGTTCTGTACATGATTTATATGTTTGGGACAAAGCCTTATTTTCGGGAGATATAATAAAAAAAGAAACTCTATTGTTGGCTGTTTCACCTCAACATCCTGACATTTCAGCATGTAATAATTATGGATATGGGTTTCGTTTAGGCTGTGATGAAAATGGGAACACATTAATATATCATGGAGGTTTATGGAACGGAAATCATAGCTTATTTATCCACCGCCCTGTAGATGATGTTCTTATAGTTTTTTTAAGTAACGTTTATAATAAAAGCTTCACATGGCGGAGCAACGATATACTTCGTATTTGGGATGAGTTATAAAACTATATTTTGTGTATCTTTGCGTTTTTAAAAATATAAAACGGTAATCATATGAATCAACCTAAAGAAGCTTGGGGTTCGCGTTTGGGATTGGTTTTAGCGATGGCAGGGAATGCGGTCGGATTAGGTAATTTTTTACGTTTTCCCATTCAAGCAGTTCAAAATGGAGGAGGTGCTTTTATTCTTCCTTATCTTTTGTCCTTTATTTTATTAGGTATTCCTTTATTGTTCGTTGAATGGTCAACAGGTAGATTTGGTGGCGTGAACGGCTTCAACTCACCTCCTTATATTCTTCAGAGTATTGATAAACGAAAAATATGGAAATACATTGGAGCTCTCGGAATATTTTCCAACATTGCCATAGCGTCTTATTATTGTTATATTGAAAGCTGGACGATGTCTTATGTATATCATTCTATCATTGGAACGTTCAGAGGTTTGTCTGAGACAGGAGTTTCAAACTTTTTTGATAATTATTTGGATGTTACATGTTCTACTACCGGCATCCCTTATGAAGCTATTATTTTTTATATTTTATGTCTAGTTTTAAATATATGGATATTAAGTCGAGGCTTGCAAAAAGGTATTGAAAAAGTAGCTAAAATTTGCATGCCCTTACTTATCATTTTCGGTATATTTCTAGCTATAAAAGCATTTACTTTGAAAGCAGGTAAAGACGGTGCCATTTTCGATGGGTTAGTAGGGTTAAACTTTTTATGGACCCCACAATTGGATTCACTTGCCAATCCGAAAGTATGGCTGGCAGCAGCCGGACAAATATTTTTTACCCTTTCGCTGGGGATGGGCTGTATTCAGTGTTATGCCTCCTATTTAAAGAAAAATGATGATATTGTTGTCAATTCATTGACAACCGGTTTTACTAATGAATTTTGCGAAATCGTTATCGGGAGCGCAATTATCATTCCTATCTCCATAGGTTATTTTGGTATTGATAAAGTAGTAGAATTGGCTAGTTTTGGAGGCTTTGGATTAGGATTTCGTTCCTTACCTTTCCTTTTCAATCAATGGGGAGCGGTGATGGGTGTTTTAGCAGGAGTTGCTTTTTTTGGATTGCTGTTTTTCTCGGGAATAACTTCCTCTTTAGCTATGGGATCTCCCATTGTTGCTTTCCTTAAAGATGCTTTCGGGTGGGAGCGAAAAAAATCATCATTGGCATTCGGATTTATTATTCTGCTCTTTGGATTACCTACCGTTTTATTTTTTTCACAAGGGGTTTTCGACCAATATGACTACTGGGCAGGTACGGTTTCTCTGGTTGTGTTTGCTATGCTAGAAATGATTTTGTTTTCCTGGTTTCTCGGAATACATAAGGGCTGGAAATTAATTCATGTCGGAGCTGAAATGAGAATACCACGAATTTTTAAATTTGTATTGAGGTTTGTAACTCCAATTCTGTTGGTAACGATATTCCTAGCTTCGTTGTTGAAACCTAAAAATGACGATTGGTCGCTTTTAAGTTTTAAAGGTTGGGAGTTAGATAATGCCAGCATCATTGGTGAATTGCGTCATCAGGGAATAGGACCTAATAGCCAATGGATAAGCGATTATTTCTATGCAGAGAGCCAAGGAGTTGTTGATTCCATGTATACCTACAATAATAGAAATTTTGTACGAATTTCGACTGATAATCTTTCAAAAGCCTATGAATATAAGTCAAAACATACATTGTTGGTAGCCCTTGATGACGAGGTTTCAGTTGGCGATAAACTTTATTCAGGGACTGTCATAAACAAAGTTTTTTATATTGATATGTCGCGGATAGCACTCTTGTCCTTACTGATATTTATAGGCATTCTTATCAGAATAGGTTATAGCAATATAAAAATGAATTATAAAAATTTTCAAGATTTTTTTAATCAAATTGACTCTCCGGATGAGGAGTCGCCTCTTAAATAATGTACTTTTGTAAAATTAAAAAATAATACCGATATGAACATCTCCGCCTTAATCATTATGCTTTCTGTACAGATAACAGTTACGGTAATTACAATATATTTTTATTTTAAAATGTTAAAACCCTCAAAAAAACAATAATGAGATATTACTTTATACTTATATTTTTTTCGCTTTCTTTTGCTAATCTTTATCTTAATGCCCAGGATAGTTTGTTTTTTCGTGAAACCATAGCGACTTTAACTTCTCCGGAATTTCATGGACGTGGGTATGCTTTTAAAGGGGATAGTATTGCTGCTGATTATATTGCAGATAAGTTTAAAAAGTTTAATCTTGAAAAATGGACATCTGATTATTGTCAGCCTTTTAACATAAACATGAATGTATTCGAAGGCGATGCATTGGTGTATTTTGGAGAAAAATTTCCAAAACCGGAGCTTTTTGAGAATTACCAAATCATGGCCTATTCCTGTCCAATGCATGGCTCATTTAAAGTGAAACCCATAAAAGCTGAAGATATTTTTAATAATAAAGTAAAAACTTTTACCCCTGATAATAACACTTTTGTATATATTGATATAAGCTTATTAGATACGAAAGATTCCTTACAATTAAAAATATACAACA
>JAQVNO010000053.1 GCA_028703095.1 Bacteroidales bacterium | reverse complement strand
TTTGGCTTCCTGCATGGCTACCGGATCGTAGGCTTTTACCTTACACCCTGCTTCTAAAAGTTTTTGTATCAATACAAGCGAAGGAGCTTCGCGCATATCGTCTGTTTCCGGTTTGAATGCCAATCCCCAAACGGCTATAGTTTTCCCTTTTATATCTCCTTTATAAAAGGCTTGTAATTTCTTGAAAAGAACCGATTTCTGATTGTCATTCACTTCTTCGACCGATTTTAATATATTCATGCTGTAACCGGCTTTTTCGCCTATTTGCACCAATGCTTTTACATCCTTCGGAAAACAAGAACCTCCATAGCCGACACCGGCATAAAGAAATTTATTCCCTATGCGAGAGTCGCTACCGATACCTTTACGTACCATATTAATATTGGCACCTACTTTTTCACATAAATTGGCAATATCATTCATAAAACTGATACGAGTTGCCAACATGGCATTAGCAGCATATTTTGTCATTTCGGCGGAAGCGATATCCATAAAAATCACCCTGAAATTATTCAACAGAAAAGGACGATACAAACCCGTCATAATTTCCTCTGCTTTTTTTGATTCTACCCCTACCACTACCCTGTCGGGATGCATAAAATCGTTGACGGCATCGCCTTCCTTTAAAAACTCCGGATTAGAAGCCACATCAAATTCAATCTTTACGTTGCGTTTATCCAATTCTTCCTGAACCGCTTTACGTACCAAAGCAGCCGTACCAACAGGAACAGTGCTCTTGGTTACTATCAACTTGTAATCTTTCATATGTTGTCCTACCGTTCGAGCTACCTCCAAGACATATTGCAAATCAGCACTTCCATCTTCATCCGGTGGCGTACCGACAGCCGAAAATACAACTTGAATATCCTCCAAAGAATCTTTTAAGGAAGTGGAAAAACTTAAACGACCGGCTTTTACATTTTTATCGACAATAAATTCTAAACCGGGTTCATAAATAGGAATAATCCCTTGTTTTAATTTATTTATTTTTTCTTCATCTATATCTATACAAACAACAGGGATTCCCATTTCCGCAAAACAAGCGCCGGTTACCAAACCCACATATCCTGTTCCTACTACTAATACTCTCATATACAATGATATTTTTACACTTTAATTCTTTCTAATTTAATTACGCAAAGGTAAAAAAAAAACATATATAAAAAACATAAATTTAGCAAGCAATCAAATAACTTCACAAAATCAATGTCGACACTTAATTTATTCCTTCAAGTGCTAATAAAACGTATTTACAAAAATTTTGTTAAGTAACTCTAAAAAAATACGATTAACTGTTTTTTATCTGACAATTAATTTTTTGTTTTCAATTCCTTTTTCCGTGGTAATTTTCACCACGTATAATCCTTCCGAGAGGTGGCTAATATCTAATAAATTGATATTTGAATTTAAATTTGGATGATAAAAAACTCTTTTTGCAGATATATCAAATATTTCGATATCAACAATATTAATATCCGATTGAATAGTGAGTTGTTTTTCAGCCGGATTTGGAAATACAAAAACGTTTTCAGAAGAAATGATGTCTTGTATGCCTGTTTCAGGACAAGTAAAACTAAAATTATGAAATTCAATATTACCGGTGCTGTTATATTCCAAAACATACCACCCCTTTTCCCATGCATAATAATCACGACAGGTATTAACACCCGGATTCGAATAATCATATCCTTTTATGAATACTTTTCCTGAATCTACCGATGGGCGTTGCGGTAAAGAACGGAATAAATCATCCAAAGCACAATCTGTTAACTGGTTCCCAAAGCAATAAATATACTTTAGCTCAATATTTTCACTTCTGACTTTAATTGAATTTATTTGATTATAATTGCAAATCAATATTTTCATTTTCGTATTGTTTGTAATATCTACACCTAATAACTTATCTTGTAGACTGGATGCATTTAAAGAATTCACATCCCCATAAATAGTAATAATAGTAGAATCAGCATAGACCCAATGAGTAGGAGAAGATTTAGACATAATGGTTTTTTCAATAACGGTTGAACCGCTTTCTATTCGTATAGAAGTTTCATCAACAACCGACATTAGTAGTAATCCAATATTTTCTCCTTTTTTAACATTAAGCGTTATCCAGCTTTCCATGTTTACTTGTGCATGCAGAAAATTAAATACAACTAAACCGATAACGAGTAAAATTACTTGTTTTTTCATTTTTGTTATTTTTTAAATTTTTATTATTTATTTTTGAACGCAAAAATAAACATTTTATAAATACTACAGCTTTATTTCATGATAAATAAAAAAAATGCTGCAATCAACACTACAAACTAAAACGTTATTTAAGAAATGTTTCTATCTAAAATTTTGTGCTTCTATTGATTACTCATACAATAGTTAAAAACTGTAATGTAACAAGATTGCTTTTTTATAAAAAAGCAAAAATAGGACTTCTCAATTTGATAATTTTATGTAAATTTGCACACTAATTAAATTTCCAAAATATAAATAGAACAATGTATAGAACAAATACATGCGGAGAATTAAACATACAACACATCCATCAAAACGTTAGTCTGAGCGGATGGATACAGCGTATACGGAATCTTGGTGGAATGACCTTTATTGATTTACGCGACAGATATGGCATTACGCAATTGGCTTTCAATATGGAAACAAATGCCCTCCTCTGTGAACAAGCCCGTAAACTGGGGCGTGAATATGTTATACAAGTGAAAGGTGAAGTTGTAGAACGTTTCAGTAAAAACAAAGCCCTTCCTACCGGAGAGATTGAAATACAAGTTTCTGAAATACATATTTTAAATGCCTCAAAAACACCTCCTTTTACCATTGAAGACCTTTCTGACGGAGGCGATGACTTACGCATGCAATACCGTTACCTGGATTTGCGTCGTAATCCCAATCAAAGAAACATCATCTTTCGCCATCAACTGGCAATAGAAATACGCAATTATTTGAACAACATAAATTTTCTAGAGATAGAAACTCCTTTTCTCATTCGTTCTACTCCCGAAGGAGCACGCGATTTTGTGGTACCATCGCGTATGAATGAAGGGCAATTTTATGCCTTACCGCAATCACCGCAAAATTTCAAACAATTATTAATGATAGCCGGCATGGACCGCTATTTTCAAATCGTTCGTTGCTTCCGAGATGAAGACTTACGCGCCGACCGTCAACCGGAATTCACACAAATAGACTGCGAAATGTCGTTTGTTGAACAAGAAGACTTACTCCAAACCTTTGAAGGATTGTTTACACATTTGTTTCGTGTAATGAAAAACATGGCTTTTGATTCTTTCGAACACATCAGTTATCACGATGCTATGAAATATTATGGAAGTGATAAACCCGACCTACGTTTTGATATGAAGTTCATTGAATTAAACGATATGTTACAACATCGTGATTTTAAAATTTTCAATGAAGCGGAATTGATACTGGGTATTGTAGCCCCTACCTGCGGCTCCTATACACGCAAACAATTAGATGAACTTACCGATTTTATTAAACGTCCGCAAATAGGTGCAAGCGGATTGGTATACGTCTTATGCTTAGCTGACGGAACTTTTAAATCGTCGGTGGATAAGTTTTATTCGCAGGAAGATTTGAAAGCCCTTGCCGATACCTGCAACGCCAAAGCCGGCGACTTGATATTAATGGTATGCGGAAAAACAGAAAAGACACAAAAAGTAATGTGTGAACTGCGTTTAGAAATGGGAACACGCCTCGGATTACGCAAACGCGATGATTTCAAACCTTTATGGGTTATCGATTTCCCTATGTTTGAGTGGGACGATGAAACTCAACGTTTTTATGCCAAACATCATCCTTTTACATCGCCTAAGCCCGAAGATATTCACTTGCTCGACACAAAGCCTGAAGCAGTACGTGCCAATGCCTATGATTTGGTTATCAATGGAACGGAAATCGGAGGCGGCTCTATACGTATCCATGATCAACATTTACAAAAACAAATATTTAAGGTATTGGGATTTACTGATGAAGAAGCCCAAAAGCAATTCGGGTTCTTACTGAATGCTTTGGAGTACGGAGCACCGCCCCACGGAGGTATTGCTTTCGGCTTTGACCGTATGTGTGCCGTATTCAATGGCATAGAATCTATCCGTGATTTTATTGCTTTCCCTAAAAACAATGCCGGTCGCGATGTGATGATTAACGCTCCTTTTGCTATCAGCGATGAACAATTGAAAGAACTGTCGATTAGTGTAAACAAAAAAGGAACTAATTAATATGCAGCAACGATACATTGACAGAAAACTTTACTTTCATGAACAAGACTTTACGACAAAAAAATATGTAATTCCTTATATCCAAGAAATATTTCCTATCAATGAGCATACAAAAGTGTTGGAAATCGGCTGCGGAGAAGGTGGCAACCTCAAACCTTTTCTGGATATGCACTGTCAATGTGTTGGCATCGATATCAGCGAAGCTCAAATCAATCATGCAAAAGAGTTCTATCATTCCCATCCTGAAAACCATAAAATAGAATTTATTTGTTCCGATATTTATAAAGTTAAAAGACCGGACTTAAAATTTGACATCATCATGCTTCGCGATGTGATTGAACACATTCCCAATCAAGATGTTTTTATGAAAATTGTAAAAGAATTTTTAAACCCTGAAGGCGTCATATTCTTTGGTTTTCCACCCTGGCAAAATCCTTTCGGCGGACATCAACAAGTATGTCAAAGTAAGATTTCCAAAATACCGTATATCCATTTACTGCCTACCTCTTTGTATCGCCAACTATTGATTAAAAACAATGAAGAACCTTCTACCTTATTAGAGATAAAAGCAACAGGCATCTCTATCGAGCGTTTTCATCGTATTTTAAAAAAAGAAAAATATATCATCCTTAAACGGGATTATTATTTCATAAACCCTAATTATGAAATCAAATTTGACTTAACACCACGCAAAGTAATCCCTTTATTTAACGCTTTACCGTATATTCGCAATTTTTATACTACTGCTTATTATTGCGTTGTAAAGCCCTCATCCTTAGAATAACCATAAAAATTAAAAATAATGAAAAAAGTATTAGGAATGGGAAATGCCTTGATGGACATTCTCATGGATTTAAAAGAAGACCAATTGTTATCGGAATTCTCCTTGCCAAAAGGCAGCATGCAATTGATAGATACTGAAAAAGCCAAAATCATCGATCAAGCAACTTCCCATTTATCGAAAACAATAACAACCGGAGGTTCCGCATCAAACACCATCCATGGCATTGCCCATTTAGGCACTGAAACGGGCTTCATTGGCAAAGTAGGGAAAGATGAAAAAGGGGAATTGTTTTATAACGACATGCATGCCGGCAATATCAACCCTCACTTAATAAAGAGTGATTCCATGACCGGATTTGCTACCGCTTTCGTTTCCCAAGATGGAGAACGTACCTTTGCCACTTTTTTAGGCGCCGCCGCCGAAATGAATCCGGAAGATATTAATCCCTCCCTTTTCGATGATTATGCTGTTTTTCATATTGAAGGATATTTGGTGCAAAACCATGCATTGATTAAGAAATCCGTCGAATTAGCCAAAGAAAAAGGCTTGTGTGTTTCTTTGGATCTTGCAAGTTATAATGTAGTAGAAGCTAATCTGGCATTTCTCCGAGACTTGGTACAAAATTCTGTTGACATTGTCTTTGCCACTGAAGAAGAAGCCAAAGCCTTTACCCATAAAGAACCCGAAGAAGCTTTACTGGAGATAGCTAAGCTTTGTAAGATTGCAGTGGTTAAAGTTGGCGCTAAGGGCTCCATGATACAAAGTGTCGACAAAAAACATCATATTCAACCGTATAAATCAGTACTTAGAGATACTACCGGTGCCGGCGACATCTATGCTGCCGGATTTCTACATGCCTATGTAAATAATTATCCTTTGGAAATATGCGGAAAATTAGGCTCCTACCTTTCTTCGAAAGTCATTGGCGTAATGGGACCTAAATTTCCTGACACCACCTGGAAGGAGATGCAGGATGACATTAAACATATCCTTCAGCATTAAATTCATGTGAAAAGTTAGTGTATATACAAAGAGAGTGCTCCAACATGAGCACTCTCTTTTTTTTAAATTATGCTGCCAATTTAAAGGTTTGAATATCAAACCCGAAATTATTGACGCAATAATTAATTTTATTGACGCAATATTTTTCATTATTGACGCAATAATTTTTGTTTTTGACGGAATAATTTTTCATCGCTTTGCTTTAGCTTTGTTTTTCTGTTTTTAACTCTTTATTCTCCCAAATACTTATAATAAAAGGGATAGATGGGAAATTACCTATTTGTCCAAATATTCAACCCTTTTATTTTGATTTTACGGCGTTATTTGCAATGCTTAGTTTTTATCCAAACAATTTAAATATATCATTTCCGAAAACAAATATCATCAATAACATTAACAATATCCATCCGAATGTCAAGGCATACTCCATAAACTTGTCCGGCAACTTCCGACCTATGATTAGTTCTATTAATGTAAACAACACATAACCTCCATCCAAACCCGGGATAGGCAAAATATTCATAAATGCCAATATGAGCGACAATAAACCGGTTATATACCAGAATTTTGCCCATATCCATTCTCCTCCGTAAATTTGAGCAATGCCAATGGGACCGGAAACCGATTCGGTTGCTTTTTCTTCGCCGCTGACAACTTTTTTCAAGCCTTTAATATTTAATGTAAGCATCGTCATGGCATCTTTCCAACCATATTTAAACGATTCCGCAAAGCTATATTTCTTCAGTTGATAGGGATAATTTAAAATAGCAATACCACTTTCGCCTGTAGAATCTAACAATAAATTTTTAGCAAGAGTATCCTGATTTCTGAGCAAACATATTTCAACTTGCTGATTAGGGAATTTTCTGATATTTTCGGAGAAACTTCCCCAAGAGGTAATGCTGATGGAATCATTAATAGAAAGAATCACATCACCTTTTTGTATGCCGGCAACATCAGCAGCTCTGTCGGATAAAACAGAATCAATAAGAAAAGGAAAATTCGTTGCTTTAATAAAATTACTACCTGTCTTTAACAACTGATAGGCGTTCTCCCCTACTACTATATCCATTGTTTTATGGTTTCTTTCTACGGTTACAATGGCACCAAAAAACATTTTAGATGAAACCGCATCCTGAAAACGAATCGGAGTTTCGCCTTGAACACTAATGATTTTATCTCCACTTTGGAACCCTAATTCACGAGCCGGTTCATACGCATAAATACCATGGGTTACTGCATCGTTGGGCAAGTATTCTTTTTCGTACACTCCTAATATCATTGCAAATAAAAGAACTCCTATGACTAAATTAATAGTAACACCGCCCAAAACAACAATCAAGCGTTGCCATGCCGGCTTGGCACGAAACTCCCATTGTTGCGGTTCGGACGCCAAATTATCCATACTTTGCGTTTCGTCTATCATCCCTGCTATTTGACAATAACCTCCCAAAGGAAGCCATCCCATTCCGTATTCCGTATTCTCAGGATGTTTACGCCAGTCTTTATCATCTAATTTACTAATGTCGATAGACTTATATTTCTTTTTGCCTTTTTCATCCAATATAGGATTGTTCGATTCATCTACTACCAATTCCGTGTCGGATAAATTCTTATCGAAGAATTTCCATCGCAACTTCCCGTTTATCTTTTTACATTTCACCAGTGAAAATTTAGGATTGAAAAAGATATAAAATTTATTAACTCGTATACCAAAGATACGTGCTGCGATAAAATGTCCGAATTCGTGTACCAATACTAAAAACGATAAGCCCAAAATCAATTGAGCTGCCATGATAAAACCTGTCATATTCTTTTTATTATATTATCAGCAATTTGTCTTGCTTCATTATTTATATGTATAAAATCTTCTATGGTTGGGTGCTTGATAAAGCTTGTTTTTGCCATAGTCTCTTCAATAACGTCGGGAATGTGTAAAAATTGGATGTTTTCGTTTAAAAATGCAGCGACAGCCATTTCGTTTGCGGCATTCATGCTGCAAGGTAAACTTCCTCCGGATTTAATAGCTTGATAAGCAATATCCAAACACCTAAATACTTCCCTGTCGGGTTTGCAAAAGCTAAAAGTGGAATAATCGGAAAAGGAAAAACGTTCCAACGAATTTGGCAAACGATACGGAAAAGAAAGGGCATAGATGATGGGCAAACGCATATTAGGGAGTCCCATTTGAGCTTTGATAGAGGAATCGTTAAATTGCACCATCGAATGTATAATACTTTGTGGGTGAACTACTATTTCTATTTGTTCCGGCTCAAGATGAAACAACCATTTCGCTTCAATTACTTCGAGTCCTTTATTCATCAAGGTAGCCGAATCGATGGTTACTTTATTTCCCATTTTCCAGTTCGGGTGTTGCAAGGCTTGTTTTACCGTTATTTCCCGCAATTCTTCCTTGGGTTTACCATAAAAAGGACCGCCGGAAGCGGTTAAAATAATTTTTTCTATCGGATTGTTATTTTCTCCGTTCAGACATTGAAAAATAGCGGAATGCTCCGAATCGACGGGAATAATCGGCACACGATTTTCTATGGCTGATTGTGTGATGATTTCACCGGCAACAACCAAGGTCTCTTTATTTGCCAATGCGATGGCTTTCTTATGCTTGATAGCATTATAAGTAGGTATCAAACCGGCATAACCTACCAAAGCAACCAATACCATATCAATGGTTTCCATTTCTACTATCTGTTCTATGGAAGATGTGCCGGCAAACACTTTGATATCGTAAGGCAGCAAGGTCGTATTTACTTTATCGTACAGAGATTCATTTTCAATAACTACGGCATTGGGTTCGAATTGTATGGCTTGTTCTATCAACAAATCGGCATTATTTTGAGCTGTCAACACTTCAATAGTAAAAAAAGAAGGATGTGCTGCGACAACCTCAAGTGCTTGTTTTCCAATACTCCCTGTTGAGCCTAAAACGGCTATTCTTTTTTTCATGCTTGCTGATTTCTCGGTGCAAAAGTACGAAAATCTTAAACGTGAATACGTATTGTTTAGTATTTTTTTGTTTACAATAATCCCAAACGAATATTAATAGATTTTGATTTTCCTCTTCATAATATGCTAAAAAAGGATTTATATTTATTTATGAAATCAGCAAAAAACAAGTATAAAGCACTTATGTAATTCACTGACAACAATAAAAAAATTATAGTGAAAAGATAGCGTATGAGTTTTTAATTTACTACCTTTGCGTTTTTTAAGAATTTCAAAAAAATAAATACATCAGATATGGAAATATTATCACATAGAGTATTGCAAATGTCGGAATCGGAAACGCTTGCAATGACAAGAATTGCCAGAGAATTAAAAGCACAAGGAAAAGATGTTATCAGTTTAAGTATCGGAGAGCCTGATTTCAACACTCCTGAAATCGTAAAAGCATCTGCTAAAAAAGCCATTGATGATAATTATACTCATTATCCTCCTGTTCCGGGTTATGCCGATGTACGCGAAGCCATCAGTAAAAAATTTAAGAGAGACAACGGATTGGATTATAAACCGGAGCAAATTGTAGTATCTACAGGAGCCAAACAATCCATTTTTCAAACGGTTATGGCACTGCTAAATCCGGGCGAAGAAGTGATTATCCCCACCCCTTTTTGGGTATCCTACAAAGAGATAGTGAAAGTTGCGGAAGCCAAAGCCGTGTTTGTGAAAACAACTTTGGAAAACAATTTCAAAATAACTCCCCAACAATTGGAAGATGCCATTACTCCTAAAACCAAGCTTATTATGTTTAGCAGTCCTTCCAATCCTACCGGCATGCTTTACACCAAAGAAGAGTTAAAAGGCATTGCCGATGTAGTAGCCAAACATCCACATGTATTTGTTATGGCTGACGAAATCTACGAACATATTAATTTCGAAGGCAAACATGAAAGCTTAGCTCAATTTGACTACGTTAAAGAACAAGTAATTACTATAAACGGGCTTGCCAAAGGTTTTGCCATGACCGGTTGGCGTATCGGTTTTATCGGTGCTCCTTTGCTAATTGCCAAAGCCTGCGATAAATTACAAGGACAAGTTACCTCGGCTACCTGCTCCATTGCTCAACGAGCTACCATAACAGCCATGGAATTAGACCCTGCCAACAGCAAAGACATTATCGATATGCGAAATAAGTTCCGCGAAAGACGCGATATGATGTTCAAACTATTGAAAGATATTCCCAACATAAAAGTGATTCTTCCTCAAGGAGCTTTTTATTTCTTCCCTGAAGTAAATGCGTATTACGGAAAATCCTATGAAGAATATCACATCAAAGACAGCAATGATTTGGCAATGTATCTCTTGTACGAAGCCAACGTAGCCTTGGTACCGGGTGCCGCTTTCGGCGACGACAGCTGCATACGTTTATCGTACGCTACTTCTAACGACTTACTTATCGAAGCCGTACGTAGAATCAAAGAAGCTTTGTTGAAATTAAAATAAAAACATCTGTTTAATCGTGCGTTAGGCAGTATTTCCACGCCTTGCTCTACCCTCTCAAATTATTGACGCAATAAATTCATTTATTGACGCAATAATTAATTTTATTGACGCAATAATTTTGCTTATTGACGCAATAATTTTTTAGCTCTTCTTGATTAAGCAAAAAAGACAAGAGAAAATCATATAATTCAGCGACATCGGGCTAAAATCAGCGTTCTTTTTACCGTAAAAACGCAAAAGATATACACAAGCCAAAAATATTTTTTTCGGAACAAAAAAAAATCTCGGGACTCGCAACAAAAAAACTGAGAACTAAATCACCGCATCAAAAACATCCATCACGCAATAAAACAAAATGCACCTACGTTAGATTATGGCTTATTAAATAATTACATAGAAAATACATTAAAATTATATGTATATGGATACTAAAGTTATCAAAATAAAAGAAGACATTTATTGGGTAGGTATTTTAGATGAAGCACTTCGCACTTTCGACATCATTATGGAAACAAAATACGGCACCACCTACAATTCCTATTTTATCAATGCTGAAAAAAAAGCGATAGTAGAAACTGCCAAAGAAAAATTCTGGGACACATACAAAGCAAAATTAGAACAAGTCTGTAATCCATCTGAAATTGCATATATCATTGTCGATCACACAGAACCGGATCATGCCGGGAGCATTAAAAACTTATTAAAATTGGCTCCGAGTGCCGTAGTAGTTGGAAGCAATAGTGCTATTAAATTCTTACAGAATCAAATAGGGGAAGCTTTCCATCATCAAGTAGTTAAAGAAGGTGATATCATTGATTTAGGCAATAAAAAATTACGCGTTATCTCAGCTCCCAACTTACATTGGCCTGATTCCATCTACACCTATCTTGAAGAAGACAAACTTTTATTCACTTGCGATTCTTTCGGAGCTCATTATTGCCACGAAGAAATGTTCGATGATAAAGCAGGGAATTATGACGATGCGTTTAATTATTATTACAATGTCATCCTCAAACCTTTCAGTAGTTTCTTTCTAACTGCCATTCATAAAATTCGTCCTTTAGCCATTGACGTGATTTGTCCCGGACACGGACCTATTTTGCGTGAAAACTGGAAAAGAATTGTTGATTTATCCGAGCAATACAGTAAAGACTACGTGGCAAATTATCCTGTTTCGAACCGTATTTTAGTTGCGTATGTATCCGCTTACGGTTTTACAAAAACATTAGCCGAGAAAATTACCGAAGGATTAAAAAAATATCCCGAAATAGAAGTAGAGCTTTGCGACATTGAAAAAATGCCACAGGCCGAATTAGCAGAGAAAATTGCGAAAGCCAATGCATATCTCTTTGGAAGCCCAACTATTAATCAAAATACCTTGCCTCATATGTTTACTTGTATGTCGATGATTAATCCTATACGTGATAAAGGAAAACTTGCCGGCTGTTTCGGATCCTACGGATGGACAGGTGAAACCAAAGACATACTGATATCCAATTTCAATGCGTTAAAATTACATTATTTCGGAGAAGCGATGTTCGTCAAATTTAAACCCCAAGAAAAAGATTTTGAAGAATATATCTCCTACGGAAAACACTTTGGAGAACAGTTTATAGAAAAAAATAATTGTCGACTATCATAAAAATGAATGCATTAGAAACGATTTTAGGTCATAAAACCATTAGAGAGTATAGTAATAAACCCATACCTGAAGAAATAGAAACCAAGATATTAGAAGCGGCAGTACGGGGTTCTACTACCGGTAACATGCAATTGTATAGTATTATCATCAATAAAGAGGAAGAAATGAAAAAGAAAATCTTACCTTTTCATTTCAATCAAAAGGCGGTTGTAGAAGCACCGTTGGTATTAACTTTCTGTGCGGATTTCAATCGATTCAACACATGGTGTCGTTTGCGTAATGCCGAGCCCGGCTATGATAATTTTCAATGTTTTATCTGGGCGGTAATTGATGCGGTGATAGCTACTCAAAATGCATGCATTGCTGCCGAACATTATGGGTTGGGTATTTGCTATATGGGAACCGTTACCTATAATGCACACGAATTGATTAAACTATACAATTTACCTAAAGGAGTAGTTCCTGTTACATGCATTACAATCGGATATCCGTTAAACAATCCGGGACTCACCGACAGACTTCCCATGGAAGCGGTAATACATCACGAAACATATAAAGATTACCGTAAAGAAGATATTGATGAAATGTATTTTGAAAAAGAAAATTCTGAACTTACTAAAAAACTATTGGAAGAAAACCAATTGGATAACCTTGCTAAAGTATTTACCGAACGTCGTTATACCAAAAAAGACAATATACATTTCGCCGATTTGTTATTAAAAGTAATTAAAGAACAGGGATTCTTATAATTTTTTATACTTCGTACTATATTTTATAACAAACACACAAGATTTTTTATTATCTTTGCACAATTAAAAAAAATAAAATCGTATGAAATCAAAATTCTTAATTTGCAGTATTATTTTCTTATTTGGGTTTACAAGTTTATTTGCTCAAAATTCAACTGTAGTAGCTTCCGATGAAGCACGTAACATAGGCGATCTTCTTGAAATAGACATGAATGGCGGGAAACCTTTTATGGATGTTTTAAAGGAAAAGCATTTTACTCCGGGCATTTCCGATAGAGTGTTAGAACCGCATCATTTTTCTTCCTTATTTTGGGCTGCAAACGGCACTCCTCATCGGGGAGAGGTTCATAATCGTACAGCATATGCTCCTATGGATATGCAATATATTAAAATTTATGCCTTAATGAAAGAAGGAGTGTTTTTTTACGATGCAGAAGCACATAAACTTAAAAAAGTTGAAAAAAGCGATTATCGCGTTAAAATGAGCGACAATGACATGGTACACAGAGCTCCCATTGTTTTACTCTATGTAATCGATACGGAATCAACGGATGCTGTTAAAGAAGAGAATAAAATCAACTATGCTTACCTTCAAGCAGGAAGTATTAGTCAGAATGTTTTCTTATACTGCTCATCGGAAAATTTAAACTCCAACATAATACTAGATATCAAAAAAGACGAATTTGCGAAAAATCTTAATATCAAAGCTGCAAATATTTTATTTCTACAGCTAGTGGGTTACAGAGATTAATTGCTTATTGATACACAAAAAGGTAGTTTTTTTTATAAAAGACTACCTTTTTTTATGTAAAAAAAAAGAGGCCATTCTTTCAGCCTCTTTATCATGAAAAATTTAATCTTTACTTAATCTCAATTAGCTTGGTAACTTCTGTCTTCTTATCCTTTTTAGGAATCGTAATGCATAAAAGTCCATTCTCATACGATGCCTCAATATTCTCCATTTTAACGGTTTCAGGTAAAGTAAAATTGCGTTCGAACGATGCATAATAATGCTCTCTGCGCGTAAATTGTTTTGAAGGTTTCTTCTCGTCTACTTCATTTTTCAGTTCACCTTTCACTGTTAATACGTTCTGATTAAGTTCTACCGAGAAATTTTCTTTCGTATACCCGGGAACAGCAAGTTCAACTTGAAAAGAATTTTCGTTTTCTACAACATTAGCAGTTGGAAGGGTTGACTTGATTTCATCGTTGAAGAAATCATTGAAAAAATTACCTCCGAAAATTTCATCAAAATAGTTGACGTATGCCGGTACATAATTACTTCTTTTAATTAACATTGTTTTTTTCTCCTATATTTTAATTATTATTTTCTTTTTTGTTTCATGCATTTCAATTTTTAGACCAAAGCATAAAAAGAATAAAAAACGCGACATTTTGACACTAAAACAAGGATAGCAATGCCATTTTGACTTATTTTAACAAAAAAAATAGTTTTTTTTTTAAAATTAAAGTGAGAATAAAATCAGGATGGATTTATCCTGTATTTTTTAATTCCGGAAAACAAAGCACTCATTCGCAATTTAATAACTCCTATGATTGCTTCTTTAAAAATACCTTTACTCATTTTTGACGTACCTGCTTGTCTATCGGTAAATACGATAGGAACTTCTTTAATTTTAAAGCCTAATTTCCAGGTAACAAATTTCATTTCTATTTGGAACCCATAGCCTATATGTTTAATTTTATCGAAATTAATAGTTTCAAGTACTTTTTTTCTGTAGCAAACAAATCCGGCGGTATTATCACGAACGGGTGTTCTCAAAACCAAACGAACATACATGGAACCGTAATATGATGTAAGGATACGAGACATGGGCCAGTTGACCACATTTACACCATTACAATAACGAGAGCCTATCGCCAAATCTACACCTTCTTCTTCACATGCATTGTATAACCGAATTAAATCATTTGGGTTATGTGAAAAATCAGCATCCATTTCAAAAATAAAGTCATAATTGTGTTTAATACACCATTTAAATCCGTAAATATAAGCAGTTCCCAGACCTAACTTCCCTACTCTTTCCTCTAAAAATAATTTAGAAGGAAACTCAGTAAGCATTTTTTTGACGATGGCGGCCGTGCCATCGGGAGAACCATCATCAATTATTAAAATATGAAATTCATCAGGCAATGTAAAAACATAACGTATGATATTTTCAATGTTCTCTTTTT
>JAQVNO010000161.1 GCA_028703095.1 Bacteroidales bacterium | reverse complement strand
TTAGACCTTAGACTTTTGTCTTTTGTCTTTTGTCTTTTGTCTTTCGTCATAATTTATTTCATCGCTTCTTTCGCCTTGCGTATCATTTCATCGTCTTTATTCACGATTTGATAAAAGCCGAGGGTATTAAAAAGGTTGCGGGCAATGTAGGCTTTGGTCCATTTTTTAATCTCTTGTTTGGCATAATGGGTGATTTCGTTTGCAGGTATTCCCTGGGCGGAACCCCTTTCCACCATTTGTTGTACCATAGCATCGCTAACACTGAATTTCCTTTCAAAATCCTGAACCTTGGTATAAACACCCAATGCTTTCCGGTGTTTATCCACGTATTCCATGGCATAGGTAAAAATAATTCCTTGATTTGCCAATTTATTAAAATACACCACGCTGTCTGATTTCTGCAAGGGGATAAACAGATCGGGCATAATGCCACCGCCACCGTAAACGGTTCTACCTTTCGAGGTTTTGTATTTCAAAGAATCGATAAACTTGATGCTGTCGGCATTTTCCAACTCCCCGTTTTCGTAGCGTTTAAGGATATCGACAAAATAATCTTCGTTGGAAGTATTTTCAAAAGGTTTTTGAATACAGCGACCGCTGGGGGTAAAATAACGCGCTACGGTCAGCATCACTTCGGAGCTGTCGCTCAAATAGAATTGACGTTGTACCAAGCCTTTTCCAAACGAGCGCCTTCCGATAACAATGCCGCGGTCGTGGTCCTGGACAGCCCCTGCCACTATCTCGCTTGCCGAGGCAGACCATTCATCTATCAATACCACCAATTTTTGATTATCCGTTTCAAACAAACCTCTACCGGTAGCCTTGTATTCATCTTTACCTACAACACGACCTTCTGTATACACGATTAACTTATCATCCACAAGAAACTCATCGCACATATCGATGGCAGCACCGAGAAAGCCACCCGGATTCCCGCGTAAATCGAGAATCAGCTTTTTCATGCCTTGCCCTTTCAAACGCTTCAATGCCTGAGTGAATTCATCGGCAGTAGTAATGGTAAAATTATCAACCAGCACATAGCCTATTTCTTTATCGAGCATATAGGCCACATTAATGCTTTCGAGGGGAATATTATCTCTAATAATTTCATACGTCAATAGTTTGGGTAAGCCGTTACGCATAATACCGAGTGTTACTTTCGTACCTTTCTTCCCTCGTAACTTTTGTATTACTTCTTCATTTTGAATGTTTGTACCGGCAATAATTTCCCGGTCTACGGTTATAATCTTATCTCCCGGCATGAGACCAACTTTTTGAGAAGGACCTTCGGGCACCACATTGATCACCAAAACGGTGTCGTTTAAAATATTAAATTGTATGCCGATACCGTCAAACTGACCGACCAGCATTTCGTCGTAGCGTTGGGCCTCTTTACGGGATATATAAGAAGAATGCGGGTCTAAAGACAATAACAAAGACTGCACGGCTTCATCGTTGATTTTTTCGATGTCGAGTTCCTCAAAATAATAGCGCTGCAATAGATCCACCACTTCGTCAAGCTTGTTGTCGGTTATCGTTCTAAACAAGACCGATGCCGGCTTTTTCGGCATCAGAAACATCCCTATTACCAATCCGATTGCCATGGCTATGGACAAATAAAACGGCAGATAATTGCGTCTCCTTCTTTCTTTGTATATATCTTCTTCTTTCATTATTTTTTTTGATATTAACTAAAAAATTAGAATTTTATTTTAAATTGTTATTTTGATTTATTTTTAATTAACCACTGTTGATATGTAAAAAAATAATATCTTTGCGAAAAATTATCAATAACCGAACAATACGTACTATGATTTTCTTTTATCTTTTTCACAAAAAAGTACCCAAGCTTAGGCTGTTTGCATTTATACTTCCTTTGTAAGCAGTCAAACTCAAACAGGTAAAAGATACAAATCAAAAATTTGTTACAACCTATTAATAATTACATTCCATGAAATCATTACACATACTAATTTTTATACTAGGCAATGGTTTTTACACGCAAGCCCAAGAGCGTTTACAAGTATGGGTTGGTGATATAACACCTGTAAAAGAAGTAAACGATACCTTTAAAATAAGCACTGCCAGCCAAATGGCGTGGTTATATTATCAAGGAATACAGTTCGGTGGGAAAACTATATTTTTAACCAATGATATTGATTTGGGCGGTACATCGAATATCCATCCAAATTGGAGAGCAATACGAAATTTTGAAGGTACTTTTGACGGTAATTATCATAAAGTGATAAATTATTTTTTTAAAGATACTTTAATGACTGTAAACTTGCAAACCGGTTTTTTCGGTCCTGTATTTGAAACAGGTATTGTTAAAAATGTTATTTTGGAAAACATATACATTTATTCGTCAGCCACGTCAATAGGAGGTGTAGCAGCAATGTCGTATGGTTTAATTGAGAATTGCAAAGTAAGCGGGACAATAATAGGCACCAATGCTCAGCAATTGCATGGTATAAGTGGAGGAAGTGCTAATAAAGGAACGATAAAAAATTGCGAAACTCGTTGTACATTTGGTGGAGAAAAATATTATTCCTATTATTGTGGTTCCGGATTGGGAGCATCCGAAAACATTATATCGTGTTTATCATCTTGTACCTCTACATTCAAAGGCGCATTTGGCGGATTGGCTTTTTCAGCAACTTCCAATATTAAAAATTGTTATGTAGTAAACAGTCATATTGTTAAAGGAGGAGGTTTTGTGTTTTATGAATACGGTGCATCTAACGGAATAGCGTATGATTCCGTTAAAAATTCATATATCGTAAATACGATGGTAGATACGGGAGGTTTATTCGGATATACGGAAAAAGGCGGATATTTTGATGGGATAAGAAATTGTTATTATGACAGTGATATGGGAGGTAATCCCTTGTTTTATCCAAGTATTGCCCATAATGATTCGGTAAAAGCAAAAACAAAAGCAGACATGCAAGAATCTTCGTTTGTAACGACATTAAACGGCAACCAAGACACGGCGGCATGGAAAGCCGATTTTGAGGATATGTCTATTAACGATGGGTTTCCGATATTGGTATGGCAACGACATCCGCAATACATCACTTGGATACAGGATGTAGATACTCTGTATCCGGGAAATGAAGTGCAACTTACGGCAACTTCAAGTTCGGGTTTGCAGGTGGATTATTTAATAGCGAGCAATTACGATATGGTAAGCATCAGTGCGGATAAGAAACTTAAAATTGCCAACCGTAACTTGCAGGCAAGCGTTCAACTGATAGCCAAACAGGCAGGCGACAGCACCTACGACCAAGCTCCTTGGGTGTATAAAACCGTGTATATAGCAGGACAAAATCAGATAGATGTTAAAATAGATACGATACTTAAACCCATAGCTAACGAGTGTGATACGTCCACTCGTACGGTAAATGTGATAGCGATTGTACAAAACTTGGGCATGGTAGACAAAGACAGTGTGATAATCCATGCCAGAATAGACAGTGCCGGAATAACCATTGCCAATATTCGTGAGCAAACGGGATTTCTACCGGCGGGGAATGTACGAACACACATTTTCTCAACACCATATACCGTCCCATACATGGATAAAGATGGTGGCACTTATACGGTAACGGTTTACATTGAAGCCCTTTCCGGCGATATAGACCTTCACAACGACACCATGAAAGTTGTTGCTTGTGAAATCCCTCATGATGTTAGCATTACAGAAAAAGCCGCAAAGAAATTTGAAGTATCGCAAAACCAACCCAATCCCACTAATGGAAATACAATCATTTATTATTGCATACCCCAAAGCGGCAAAGTAAAACTTACCC
>JAQVNO010000160.1 GCA_028703095.1 Bacteroidales bacterium | reverse complement strand
GTTTTAAAATCTATTACCACGCAATTTTTTTTATTAATTATCAGCCTGTCAATACGAAAGATCTTTGCATCGGAAGTGATAATTTCAACTTCCGTTTTAACCTTGGCATCGGGTTCTCCAAAAAAAGTGTTTTGATATCATCATTCAGTAAATTTTCTATCAATTTCACTGCCATCGCTTTTTCTATATCGGTAAATTCTTTATCTTCAGCTATCATTTGCAGAATATAGTCTTTATCTTCGGGCTTACGAAAATAAGATAAATACGCATGCATACTCGTCCCCCAACGCATTTCTTTGCTCTCATAAGCTTGTTGTGCAACAACTACAGGCAAACGAATTCCCTCTGTATAAGTGCTTACAAACCTATTTTCTTTCATAGTCGCTCTGTCTTTCCTACCTTTTTTATCAAAACTTCCTATGTTATAGCATTCTATTCCATCAGTATCGCTTTCATTTTCGTAAGAACCTGATCTAAAATAATCAACAACAGGATGTTTGTCTTTATCAGACGAATGAATGATATATAAACGCTCTTCCGCACGAGTGTAAGCGACATAATCCACATTTAGTTCATCCAAAGCCGATAATTCCTTCTCTTCTTCATAAAGATATTTTAGCTCCGTATCTTGCAGCGACTTATTTAAATTGATATTGACTACTTCTATAGGATAAGTATCGGGGTTAAGTTGTATCCATTTGCTAGCCGACACACGATTTTGTAAAGGGTTCTGAGGATAAATAACAACAGGAAATTGCAAACCCTTGGACTTATGTATCGTTAATATATTTACAGCTTGAATACCTTCAGGGTTGCTTAGCGAGAACTTGGCGCTTCTCTCTTCCCAATACTCTAAAAAATTTACATAATTATTCTCTTTCGTTTGCATAAAATCAAAAACAATACCTTTAAATGCAAGCACATAGGCATTATTTTTCGTGGCAAAACCAAATATCTCGATCAGATGCTCTAAGAGTTCGTACACATTCAAGTGTTTTAATGTTTCCGGATAAAAGGCATATCCCATAGTTTGTAAGCTATGCAGAAATGCTTTCTCCTCTTTAGCGACTACAAGCAAATTTTCAAGGACTTGCTTATTTTCTTTTGCTAAAAAATGCACTATTATCGTACGTGCCAATTCATTGTTTTCAGTAAGCAGGTAATTGAAACAAGCCAGAAGAAAGTTAACTTCGGGCGAATTTTTCAATAATAGCGATTCCGGTGAAATGACAGCGACGCCCTTTTGTGAAATCCCTTCAGCAAGGGAAGAAGCCAAATCGTTTTTCCGACACAAAATAGCAATATCCGAAAGTTGATAGCCATCTGCTACTGTCTGTTCAATAATTTTTAAAACCTTAGTAAGCACACAATCATCATAGACTATGTCAGGATCCAACTCTTTCTTGTTGATGACATACAATTGGACCCCTCCCCCTGTATTATTGTCTTTAGGAGTTTGTTGAAGATTCTTATACACTTCCGACACATAAGAAGACTTTTCCGCATCACAACGACTCATATAATCGAAAAAATCATTGTTAAACAATACTATTTCTTCTTTGGAACGATAATTTTTAGGCAATGTAATTGTTTTAAAATTGTCTTCTAAAATACGTTCCCGTTCGCGAATAATAGGATTCTTATCACTACCATCCAGTTTAGGCAAACGTTTAAATTGCCTCACATCGCCTTCTCTGAAACGATAAATGGCTTGTTTGGCATCGCCAAAAACTGCCGATATAGCACTTTCATTGGCATATATTTCTGAGGATAAACCTTCGCAAATCAATGGCAACAAATTTTGCCACTGCAAGACAGACGTATCTTGAAATTCATCGATAAAGAAATATTTATACTTGTTTCCCAAACGTTCGTAAATAAATGGCACCGGTTCATTGCTGACAATGCTGTTTATATAATGATTGGTTTCGGAAATATGCATTGTTTTTTCATCCATCTTAATGAAATCAATTGCCTTTTTAATTTCATTGAGCAAAGCCATGGGATATATATTACCCAATACCAATTTAGCAATTATATACGTAGAATAATCCTTTTCCTGGCAGGCACGTATTTCATTATAAAACGCTGTAAGTAATGGTGCAATCTCGTTTATTTGACTTTTAATGCTCGGATCTGTCGTTTTCGATGTCCATCGTTGTTGTTCCACAGTCTCCATCACTGTCTTGGAAGGCATCTTAAGCTCCATCCCTTCATTAGAAATCTTTACAAACCAAGTACCAATGCCATTCTTCCCACTATAAAAAACATCGGGAGCTATTTGTGCGTTAGTCATCGCATCTACAGCCCTTTGGGCAATCGCTATTATTCTATCATTAATTTTCTTAATCATTGCCTTTAATTTGGGAATGATAGCCTGGAAATCTTGAATACTTAATGTTTTCAATGTATCTAAAGCATGTACAGCATCCTCGCGATAGAGTTCTTTGGCTACAGCATGGAGATTTTTTTCTATCTTCCAATTTTTATGAAGGTCTATTTGGCTAAAAGAAAAGTGTATGATAAAATCTGTTAATACGCTTTCATGTCCCAGCTTAGCAAGAACTATATCTACAGCCTGTTTAATAAGCACATCGGAATCCAATTCCAATTGATGATTGGCAGGTAAATGCAAATCATAGGAAAAAGTACGCAATATCTGTTGAAAGAAACTATCGATTGTAAAAATAGAAAAGCTACTGTAATCATGATGAATAGTATTCAACAAAACCGATGCACGCCGGCTTATTTCCGCTGCCGAAGCAATAGATGTAAACTCCCGCATCAAGTCTGTATCTTTGTCATCACTCAATTGCTGTAAAAAAGAAAGGATACGTGTTTTCATCTCTGCAGCAGCTTTGTTAGTAAAGGTTATCCCCAATATTTTGCGATATATATGGGGGTCTCTGTTAAAATGAATGAGACAAATTTCCAAATAAGCTTTTGCCAGGTTATAGGTTTTTCCCGAACCGGCAGAAGCTTTATAAACAAGAAAAGAGCCTCTGTTTTCCTTTACTTTCATATTAATGGTATGATGTGCAAAAATACACGAAATTCTTATATCACTTCGATAAAAAATGTTCATTATTTTTTTATTACCTTTGCAGGCACAAATGAAAGGCATACATTATGACTTCAACACCGGAACACCAACATAGAGTTTACCTGCATGCTGCTACAAAAGACGAAGGCATTATCATTCATTATGGGGTTGCCGATTCCCCTTTCGGAAAATGTTTTATCGCCCTGACTCCTACCGGCATTTGCAGTTTGCAATTTACGGAGGATAAAGAGGATTTGGCACTTTCTGTTTTGCGACAAAAGTGGTCCCAAGCCATTTTTCGATACGATAAGCATGCTGCAAGCAGAAGCCTGCAATCTATTTTCAGCTTTTCTCAAAATACCAATTTTCAATTATGTGTCCAAGCAACCCCTTTCCAATTAAATGTGTGGAAATCACTCACAGAAGTCGGCTTTGGAGAACTCATCAGCTATGAATCCTTGGCATGTCTCAGCGGTCATCCTCGTGCTGTACGTGCTACTGCTTCAGCCGTTGCTCGCAACCCTATTGCCTACCTTATCCCTTGCCATCGGGTAATACATAAAAATGGAGATACCGGAGCCTACCGCTGGGGAAAAGAATTAAAAAAGCAACTCCTGGACTGGGAAGCGAATTATTGATGTGGTGATGTGATGATGTGATGATGCGGTGATGCGGTGATGCGGTGATGTGGTGATGAAAAAGCAATTCTTAATTCTTAATTTTTAATTTTTAATTGATTATATTTAACCGCAGAGAACGCAAAGGTTTTACGCAAAGAACGCAAAGAGATA
>JAQVNO010000159.1 GCA_028703095.1 Bacteroidales bacterium | reverse complement strand
CCAGAACAGTTTCTAATTCATTTGCATATAAAACTTGATGTTGATCGCCGGCAAAAACATAATTTAAAATTTCAATTATTTCATTTGCTTCTACTTTTTTCAATTCAGAATGTATATCTCCATTCAATGGCAAATCGGAATGAGTGAAAATATCGTGCTCCACTTTATTGCGAATAAAAAGAGGGATACCCTTATTTGTAGTGATAATCAAAATGTGTGTTCCGGAATCAACCAATCGACGAATTTCTGAAATTTTATCGGTAATAGCTATTTCTATGTTTTTATCTGAAAGCCATTGTACGTAAACGTCTGAATACAAAACACCTGTCAGGTCAGTAACCAAACGAGGTAAATTGTTTTCATAATTTAATCGTATATCTATAAAATCTTGCCAGTGCATTTTTACGAAATTCCCTTAATCATAATTTCAGCGACTTCAACAAAATCGTTGAGCTCTCCGCTGTTTTCCAATATTTTATTGTCTAATTTTTCGGCAACACTTATTATATCTGCAAACCGTTTTTCTTTGTAACAAAGTTCAAAACCATAAGCTAATGCTTCTTTACGGACCAATTTGATTTTGCTTTTGTGAGTTTGCGCTTGAACTAATAATGTTTCAAATTCACGTCTTAAACTCCTCTGGCGTCTATCTATTATCTCATTTTGTTCTAATTCATCTTCTGGTCTGCGATATTTTCCGGCTTCTACAACAAAGTTTTGCTCTAACATTTCACTCAGTTCAGGAACATCATCGTCTTGTATATTTGCCACCTGATTAAAAGCTATCGAAATATCAGAAAACGTTTTGGGCTCAGATAAAAAATTATATAGCCAAACCAAAGCCGATTTTTCATCGTTTACAAATAGCAATGAATGTCCCGATTTTATATCACCATCTCCTTCGAGCTTCATTTTCTTTTTATATTCTAAAAATGCTTCAATTTGAGGTTTTGTAAACCAAAAACCATCTTCTTGAACAAAACTCGCTTTCAGCAGGCTATAAAACGATTTAGCATCGTAATTAACCTCGTAGCTTCGTTGTATGTAGTAAGCCAACATCTTTGAATACAGCATTTTTTCAGTTCGTTCAATGGTAGGCTTTATAGGCAAATTAGTTAGAAATTCATTTATAAAAATTACTTCAAGTCCTTCGCCTGCTTGCTGTAAAAATCTTTCGCTAAAACTATTACTTGGTTTAAAGGCAGAAATAACTAAATCATTGGCCACTGTTCCTGCTGCTGTTACTTGCTTAAAACTCCCTTGTTGTTTATCTAATGTTGATACTTGAGCTATCATAAAGCCCGCTTTTGTAATTGCTTCTTGTATCCCATTCCAAACAGCAGATTTAGAATTATGAAAAATTACTGTGATCCATCTTTTTGGCTTTAATACTCGATAATACTCTCTAAATGATTCTAGCATTAATGCATTGTATTCTAACAGTTTTTTATTTTGAATATTACTTATAATGCCTTCCTTTTCATTATTCGTAAATACTTTTAACCAGGCTTCTTGAATAAAACTTAACTCAGAATAAGGTAAGTTATCTCCGAATGGTGGATCAGTAAAAATATAATCTATAGTCGAGTTAGATATATTGAATAAATCAGTGCAAGATTGAGTTGTAGTAATACTTTTTCCATTTTTAATTTTTTGCAACTCCTTCAAGGGTTTAACAAAACCCTTTGCCCCAGATAACTTACGTTTTGAGTATTCAAGTATATTTAATTCTTTTATCAATGTAGGCATATATAATGTGCCGGACACATTACCTGTTCTTTTTCCAAATCTACTCATTTTTGAACTGTTTATCAATAATGATGTAAAGAAAAAGAAAGCATAACCTTTAAGACGAGTTCTCAAAAACGCCAAAATAATTAAGCTCCTGTTAGTATAGAAATGATGCGTTTTTGTAACACCAATATGGTAACCAGCTCTATACAGGTCTCCCCACGAAGTTCCTTTAAATAACATTTTATTAGTTGGGAACCATTCAGAAGATAATATTAATTCAATGTCATCTAATTTTTTAATATCAATTTCATCAGGTGATTTTGAGAATCTTTTATTTCCAACTTTGTAATCAATCAAAACAGGAACTTGCTTTTTTACTTCAATTATCTCATTATCAATATCTCTTTTTTTAGTTAAAACTGCCAGACTTCTCTTTTTGTTTATTGCAGCATTACAATGGGGACATTTATATTCACTATTGAGTTCATTATCAATAATCGCCTCATTAAAAAAAACATATTCAATTGCACAAAAAGGACATCTTAATATATCACTCCAAATGGTTGATTGAATAATTCCTTTTTCAGAAGAGTTATGTGAAGTTTCATACATCCAACCATACATATCATTTGCATCATTGATTGCATTTTTTACTGCGTTAATGAAAAGCTCACTTTCTTCAGGATTATTATACTTTGCGCTTATAAATGTTGCATATGGAGATAAATCTGAAAGTATAACTTTCCTTTTAGAAAATTGAGCTGCAATTCCGGTCATTCCTGAACCTGAAAAACCATCTAATACTATATCATTTTTATTTGTATAATGTTCTATATATTGGATAATAGCTTTATGTGGAACTTTAGTATGATAAGAATGAGCATTATAAATAGGGTGATTCTTTCCTTCACTCACATCTCCCACAAACGGCTCCCTATGATAATCATCCGTTTCTTCATCATAAGGCGAGCCATATTCCTCAATAAAATCTTTAATATAGGGATTTGGACAAGCGGTGTAGTATGGTGGTTCAGACAAAGCTAAAATATCTTCATCGGTACCAATAGGAAAACCTTCAATTTCTTTAAGTTCTTCAAGTTTCTCCGCTAAGTCTTTCTTATAATCTATATTTTTGTTCATTCTTATTCCTTTTCAATAATCTTCTTTATTCCTTCCTCCAATGCTTTTATCTCTTTAGCATCTTCATCTTCTATTTGTTTTTTTCGGAATTTATCATACTCGGCTTCTGCAGTTTGTTTTGCAAGTTTCGCCGAAACACTTCCCGCATGTTCCAGTATTTCCCTGTCATTTAGGGTAAGAAAATCATTTAATTTTTTTATCCAGTCGGCCATATACATCGGTTTACGTCTTCGTGCCTGTAATTCAGCAAAAGAGAGGTATTGGTCAACAATTAAATTCAAATCTTTAAGTTCATTTTCAGTTAAATAATTCTTGGCGTTTGCAACGTCTGTTTTTCTAATTTTTCCGTAGGGAGAATTTCGCCAAGAAGTCAGGCCCATATTCTTTTTATCTGCATCAGATCTATTGTATATAATTTCCGCAGCAGTATGATTATGAATAGCCCAATGCATTTGATTTTGAACTTTCTTAAAAAAATCTATACTTATCGGATTATCTTTATCATAATCATAAGAGGTTGCATAAATGTCTTTTATCTTAGAATAAAATATTTTTTCTGAACTTCTAATGTCCCTTATTCTTTCAAAAAGCTCTTCAAAATACTGATTGCTTAAGCCAGTTTCTTTGAGTCGTTCATCATTGAGTAAAAAACCTTTAATAATATACTCTTTTAATTGTTGCGTTGCCCATATACGAAACTGTGTTCCTCTGTGTGATTTCACTCTGTATCCTACGGAAATAATTACATCAAGATTATAAAGAGATATTTTCCTCTGAACCTGTCTTTGTCCTTCCGTTCGAACTGTCAAGTGATCCTTGACAGTTCGATTTTCTTGCAACTCACCTTCTTTATAAATATTATTTATATGAAGGCTTACATTTTGTTTAGTTGTTTGAAATAGATCAGTCATTTGCGATTGCGAAAGCCAAACGGTCTCATCTTGTAAACGCACTTCAATTTTCGACTTTCCATCTTCTGT
>JAQVNO010000158.1 GCA_028703095.1 Bacteroidales bacterium | reverse complement strand
TAAATTATCAAAGGCGGAACCACGCTGTATGTAATTGTAGTTAATGGAAAAGGGGATAGGGTCAGTTTGCTTGAAAGTGGAATATGGGCAGGCTATATCTTGACACCATTCAAAGATGTTGTCAAGCATATTACAAATGCCTAATTGATTAGGCTTTCCGTCGAAAACGGAAGAAGTACACATGGCAGATTCCGGGATTAAGCTATAGGGTATTTTATGCTTGCTTAACAGGAAAGGATTACGAAACAAACCTTCTCCGGCGGCAAATTCCCATTCAGCTTCGCTTGGTAAACGATAATCTTTGTGGGTAATATTTTGTAATTTACTTAAAAAAGATTGAATATCAAATAAAGTAACACTTTCAACCGGCAAATCATCACAAACATGGAAACAACTTGGATTGTTGCTGATTAAACTTTCCCAATCGAGAGAGGCTTGGGGTTGTAATTTCAATTTTTTTAACATCGAAAAAAAATTTTTATACCTTATTTCTTTTTTAATATTACCGACAACAGCTTTCCATTGTCCTTGGGTTACGGGATATTTACCGATATAAAAATCGGGAAGCTGAACAAGATGCACCGGATGTGTGGGGTAGATAAAATCGGAAAAATACGATGAATAACCCATCATCCATTCATAAAAATCAGGGTGCACAAAGTTTTCGGCATTCTTATCGTTGGATTGTAAACCCATTAAAAAGCTACCCCCTTTAACAAGTATCATTTCAAAGGGGATACCCTCTATGGTTTCAATAATAGTTGGAGCTATGTTTTTATTTTGTGAGTATGACATCTTTTTTTGGCAAAAATAGCGGTTTACTCTGCCAAAAGAGAGCACAATCGCAGTTTATATCAGTTTTTTTTATATAAAGCGATTGTTTGTTGGAGTTTGGTTTTTATCTCATTGCGTAAATCGATAGGTTCAATAACTTCCATTGTGTTGCCAAATCGTAATATTTCTTGAATAAAATCGTAGCTTGGTTTTAAGGTATACGAAAAAACCGAATAATTTTCGGTGGTTTCTATTTCTTGCTGAGAATGATGCAAGGGTAGTGTGCGTACATATTTGCGTTGACTTTCATTGATACGAATTTTAACAATGGCGGTCTTAAGTTCAGGATCGGTAATAATGCCGAAGTATGCATTGAAATAAGATTTTACATCGAAATCATCGGGCAGAATAAAGGGTTGGTCAGTTATATTCAAGGCTTGTATCCTATCCAAGCAGAAGGTACGTATTTCATTGATAAAGTGGTTGAAGGCAATTAAGTACCAACGTTGTTTGAAAAGTTTGACGGCATAGGGCTGTAAGTTTTTGTATGCACAACTTTGTTCGTGCCAAAAGGGCAAGTAGTCCATATCTATACAATGGTTTTCTTGCATGGCTTTGAGAATCCGGCTCAAGTATTGATTTCCGGAAGGAACGTATTCAAAAGAAATTCTGTTTTTCAGTTGTTGACAGTCGGCAATGAGATTGTTGACTGCCAACGTATCTATTAACCATGAAGTAGTTAACGACGAATTTTTCAATTCTTCGGGATCGTAAAGGTAATAGCTGTTGGTGCTTTTCCGGCATTCAATCAAGATATTGAAAATACTTTCTATGTCGCGGCGATGGTTGTGAAAAGTCTTAATCGGATAGGCATTTCCTTCCGACAAAGCAGAACGTTTCCACTTCTTATTGATTTCTTCAAAGCTAATACCGTCTTCACCACTTTGATAAATAGTGTCGACCAACCAAATATACCGTCGAATAATGTCTTTTGTCATGTTAAATTATTTTTATGCAAAAATAGCAAAATACTATGCTAAAATGTGGCAGAGCGAAAAAGATTGGTTTTTTTAAGTAATAGTTTTAAAAGGGTGGATTAATTAATATATACAAGAATATGAGTTTTTTATTAAGATAGTTATAGGTATTCCTCATAAATGTATTTCATTATTTTATCTACTTCTTTAGTTCGACGTTGTTTGATTTCATCTTCTTCCCATTTTTCTTTTTCTGAAATTTTTTGTACAGATAAGTAATTACTTTTTTTATATTCTTCTCTTTTATTTTTCCCTTCAGAATTTAAAAAAGGAGCATCTTGTATTTCACGATTTATATTATATTCTAATAAAACAAGATTTCCAATAGAATTTTGAAGAATATCATCAATTTTTTTTGTATTATCTGCATTAGCATGTATATGTTCAATATCAAATTGTGTATAGAATAGTTTATCTTTTATTTCTTTTATTTTCTCTTTATCGTTTTGATTATTTTCTCTTTCGTCTAAATATGCAGATAATAAACAAATTAAGATTTTCTTTTTATGATTATCACTAATGTAACTATTTAATATATCTGAACACCATTGTCTATGGCAGTCTTTACATTTTTCAATTAATTGGTTTATTACATTTTCAAAAGGTTCATTCATTAATTGTTTTGTGATGTTTGCTATAAATGTATGAATTTCACTTACCGATCTTGCATATATGATGCTGTAAATAAAGAAAATTTTATTTAATAAAATCAATAAAATTTCAAGATTTTTATATCGTTTTTCTTTATCAAAATCTTTTTGTTTAAGAAGCAATAAATAGGTTAATTTCCAATATTGACTATATCTTGATCTCCAAATTAAATTTAAAGAAAACATATTTTCGCTTGAAATATATTTATAATCATTCCATTCAAATCGAACATTAATAATATCTTCAATATCTTTTAATTCAAAATTAGGTTCCTTTAACTTTTTGAAATTTTCCCAATCCTTAACTTTTAATAATGTATCAAAAAGACGATCAAAAAATGTTTCCGTTCCAATTTGAAATAATACATTGGGCATGTCATATTTAGCAATTAAATAATCTTTGTATATGCCTAAAATGTCTTGTATATTTGTAATTTCTTTATTTAAATCCTTGTTTTTTTTATCAATTAATTCATAAATTTTACTTATTTCATTGAAGACATCTTCACTTTTTTCTTTTATATCTGTAAGATATTCATATATCCTAATTTTAAATAAATCACCACAATTAAGATCTAATCCCGTAGTATTTATTGTGTTAAATATTTTGATTGTTTTTGATAAGCCGGCATAGGTTTCAATAACGACAAAATAAATTTTTTCAGTTATATACTTAATAAAATCATCAATACAGAATGAGATTTTTTCATCATTATCGTTAACTTTATCACTAATTACTTGATCAATAAAAGAATTAATGATCAAGGCATTCTTTAAATAAGGATTTTGAATTTCTTTATTTTCTGGAAAATTTTTACGTTCAATAAATTCTTTTAAATATATATCTTGTTCTCCATTATTTACTCTGGTTTCGAGCCAATTTAGATTTAAATCCAACTCAGTGTTATACCTAAATTTTAATACTTTAAACAAAACTAAAAAAGTACTTAATCGTTGTTGTCCGTCAATAATATATTGTTCATATTCTTTATCATCAATATATTTTCTTTCAGATAATTGCATTGTGCCGATAAAAATTGGTTGAGGTTTGTCTTCGCCCCAAAAGCCTGTAAAAATGTCGTTTATAAATTGTTCAACTTGTTCCTCTTTCCAAGAATACGGACGTTGATAAATTGGTACGATATAATTGGTGTTTCTACTTAGAATACCTTCAGTTGTAACTGTTTTAAATAATGTGTATGAGTATGATTGAATACTGAAATTTTCATCTTGGTTTTCATAATAATTAATTATGTCTTTGCGATATTTATGTATATTAATTTCATGAAATGTGCCTCTGCAATATTTGAATCTGTCTTTTTCAAGTAAATCAATAATACGGACTTTGACACCTACAACCCAATCTTCATACGCAAAACGCTCTTTGTCTTTTTCTGCGATTTTAA
>JAQVNO010000157.1 GCA_028703095.1 Bacteroidales bacterium | reverse complement strand
TAATCTGTTTTGCTTGTGTCACTTGCAACAATTCCCCTAAGTCCGGTGCTATTGATCCGGATTGTCTAAACATCAAAATTGAACCGTCAATCCATGATTCAATTTTTTTATCGGAAATGATTGAATCCATCCGGTTTATTCCTTTGGAATCGGATAGTAATGCACTGATGGGGGAAATAAATAAAATAGCTTATGATAATGGTTTTTATTTTTGCCAGGAAAGAGACAGTTATAAAATATACAGCTTTGACTCGGAGGGAAGATTTCTTACTCAGATAGGGAAAAAAGGTCATGGTCATGGTGAATATCTTTATCCCGGGGAATTTACTTTAAACAAAGAAAACCAGGAAGTCTGGATAATCGATAATGCTATACAATTAAAGAAATATACGTATTCAGGATCTTATATTGAAACAATTGATATGGGAAGGATTTTTATGCACGATTTTTGTGTCGCTAATAGTATATGGTATTGCTACACTGAGAAACGAAACAATAGTAAGAACGATAATTCCGGAGAATACTGGGGGTATGAATTAACTGTTCTTCATAAAACTGGTCACATTGAACGATATTTTCCGATAAATAAAGAACTCTATCCTAAAGTAAATAGATTAACGATTATTGAACCGACACCTTTTTCCGAGTTGAACAACTCCATTACTTTTCATCATACAGTAAGTGACGTGATTTATTCCATAGATGAAAAAACGTCTAAAATTAGCAGCAAGTATGTCGTAGACTTTGGTGAAAAGAAATACAAACGGGATATTTCACAAATGAAGACAAGGGATATGCTGAACTATCTTTATGAGAATCCCGATCAGGCAGGATTTATTAATAATGTGATTGAGTCAGAAGATTTCTTACACTTCAGATTCGAGTTTGCTAATAGAATCAATAGGGCATTTTATGACAAGAAAACCAAGCTCATAAAAAGTGGTACGCCTGTAAATGACATCTTTACTACGGCCATTACTTACATTGGTCAGCGGGATAATCGTATTATCAGATGCATAAATGATCCAATGACCATTATTTTTACAGATAAAGCCCATGCTTTTGTTTTGCCCGAAACAATAAAGGAATTAAAACAACTGAATTCGCAATCCAATCCAGTACTTGTTGAATTGGAATTTAAATCTTTCAAATGATGAAATACAATAGAATAATTCAAATATTTTTATTAATGTTTGCAAGTCTCTTTTTTGTTTTATGGATGTTCTTGTAATTGCTTAAAGCTATTTATTCAAATCGTTACGCGCGATAAAGACTTGCAACTAATAGATAATCAATGATTTCAAAGAACGTTTTAAAATTTTTAATGGATACTAATGAATGTAACGATGAATAAATCGTTTCTTATTTTATCTCTATTTGTCAGCCTCTTGGCTTGTCAATCGAAGAAATCGACGAATGAAACCTCAACACAGAAAGAAATTTTAATTTCGCTGGACGAAGATCGTTGCTACGACATGTCAAAATTCTTGAGTTATCATTCTTTTGTGGTGCTGGAAAGCACTGACGAATCGATTATTAGAGAAATCAACAAAATACAGCTTTCGGATAATCGCATCCTGGCGCTTGATAAAATGCAGGGAACCTTATTTATGTTTGATTCTAAAGGGACTTACATAAACAAAATTGCCAGGAAAGGGCGAGGGCACGGCGAATATATAAATGCGGACGATTTTTATCATGACGCCCAAACTGATCACATTTATATGTATGACGGTTTGTTGGGAAAGGTCGTCGAATACGATATGCAAAGTAACTACATTGCTCATTATCCCATTTCCAAAGGTCAGAATATGGTTAAGGTGGTTAGTAGTGGCGACTGGTTGCTATACCGGGGAAATGGAGTGGCCGATTTTTCTAAAAAAAAGACATACAACAATTTATTTGTTTATAATAGTGTATGGAAAGTAGAAAAGGAATACTTACCTTTTAACAAGTATCTATTGGGAAGACATTACCGCGTGGGCTCTATGGAACCGATTTTTTCGAATTATGACGGTAAAGTATATATTCTTCCTTCTATGAGCGACAAGGTATATGCATACGATAGCGAGAACCGTTCGATGGAGACGGCCTATCTAATCCATTTCAAGGGCTATGAAAAGCAAGTGATAGATGAGCATATGGAAGAAAAGCCTTTGCGCGAACTCATAAGCAAAATCCATCAATTCGAATACCCGGGGTATATTAATCATTTTCACAAGGATGGCGAGTTGTTATCTTTCACTTTCAATTACAAAGATAACAAAGGTTCCCTGATGTGTTTCTACAACGAGTTGACCGGAGAAACTAAGGTCTGTGATTGTACTTTGGACGAAAACGGCTTGTTCGTTTTTCCGGCCTCTTATTGGTGCGAAGCGGAGAACAAACTGGTACTGGGCGTAGTGGAGGGCTTATCGTTCAAAAGATCCAGACGGAAAAATCCCGATAATCCGGTTCTTCGGGCCATAAGCGAAAAAGCCGGCGAAGTCGGCGAAATGAATCCTGTATTGGTTTTTTATTCTATTAAAAAATAACAGCATTGCCGTATCCCCCGACAGTAAAACAATCTATGCCAGTGTTCGCTCGCCCGAAGCCGGCATTGTGCGCTTTTTCCCTGATTTGAAATAAAACCGATCCTCTATTTGTACGATAAGCATGAACAAAAATTGTTTTCTTCTTTTCTGTATTTTCATTTTTTCTGTAGGTCTTTGTACTTCTTGTTTGGAAGTATCCAATCGGCAGATGGTTAAAGAAATGGCGGGTGATAACTATCGAGAGTTAAAGCGAGTGTTGACACATTATCGAGGACAAGGGGAAAAATGGAAGGCGGCAAAATTTCTAATCAACAATATGGGACATGCTTTTTCGATTTCACCTGCAGCGGTAGCTTACCGCGAAAAGGTGTTATCGTATGTGCAAAAACCCAATTGTGATTCTGTATGGTTTGCGGTGGAAGACAGTCATGGAGGAAGTGGCCGTAAAACTTGTTACGATGCTTCTATTATCAAGGCCGATTATATTATTGCAACTATTGAAGAGGCTTTTGCTTCGTGGAAAAATGCCCCTTGGCACGATGAGATTGATTTTGAGACGTTTTGCCAATTTATTCTTCCTTACAGAGTGTCGAATGAACCCCTTTCGGAATGGCGGAAATATTTAAAGGATAAATACGCCCATTTGATAGAAGGGATTACAGATCCCAAACAAGCGTACGGCTTACTATACCGGCATCTGATAAAGACTTTTGAAACCAAATCATTGAAATTTCCTTATACGCCAGATGTATTATTGTTGGATAAGCATATGCAGGGAATCTGTGCTCAACGCTGCATTTATATCGTTTCTGTAATGAGAGCTTTGGGCATTCCGGCATCTTATGACTATATCTATTATTGGGCAAATTACAGCACCTCGGGTCATGCCTGGGTCTGCTATACGGGCGAACCGGGAAAAACATGCACGATGATTAATTCGGATACTATTCCATTGGAAAACAATGATTTTGATGCGTCTGTCATTAGAGCTCCGTGGATACCTAAAGATTTTAAATATAAGGTTGATACTCTAAAGCGAGTGTCAAAAGTATATCGTAAAAGTTATGCTTTAGAAACGAATCTAAGGGATATGTCGGACAAAACAGTCCCTTCGTTTTTCAGAAATCCTTTTATGGAAGATGTTTCTGCTACCTATCGTATGACACGGCATAGCACGGAAATAAATACACGGGCAGCAAGAAACATTTATTTGTGCACTTTTGCTTCCATTTACGATTGGCAGCCCGTGGTAAAAAGTCGTCAAAAGCAAGGGAAAGTTACATTTACTAATATAGGTGGAGAAATTGCGTATTTACCTGTTTATTATGATGAAAACGAAGAAATGATACCGCTCTCC
>JAQVNO010000052.1 GCA_028703095.1 Bacteroidales bacterium | reverse complement strand
TTGGGTTGTCTTGATGGCATTGTAGCTTTGAAAAAAGAGTTCAATTTTCGTTTATTAATAGACGATGCACACGGTTTTGGCACCATGGGGAAAACCGGAGCAGGTACTGCAGAACATTTTGGTGTTAGCGATGGCGTTGATATTCACTTCGCTACTTTCGCCAAAAGCATGGCTGGGATAGGTGCTTTTGTGGCTTCGAGTCCGGAAATAATTGACTATTTACGCTATAACATGCGTTCGCAAATATATGCTAAATCATTGCCTATGCCAATGGTTATTGGTGCATTAAAACGACTAGAACTCCTTCAAACAGAACCTGAACTAAAAGAAAAATTATGGACGATAACCCTTGCTTTACAAAACGGCTTGAAAGAAAAAGGCTTTAACATTGGCAACACGCAATCGCCGGTAACGCCTGTTTTACTCAATGGCACTGTAGCAGAAGCTACTAATATTGTCGTTGATTTACGTGAAAACTACAACCTCTTCTGCTCAATCGTATTATATCCTGTTGTTCCAAAAGATGTTATCATGTTACGCTTAATTCCTACCGCTATGCATACTATGGAACATGTTAAACGTACCATTGATGTGTTCAGCGAAGTAAAAGCCAAACTCACTGCAGGAAAATACAATTTACCAATACCGAATATGAATATGGTAAAGAAAAAACAATAAAAAAAATTGTAAAGTCTTATTATCATTTTCTTAATAAGACTTTTTTAATTATTAAAAATAACACATGAAATACCAACTTGTTTGTGTAAAATGCAAAAGCATCATACCTGATTTTGCTGAGTGGTTTAGTTATAATCAAACGTGTCCTAAATGTGGAATTAAACATGCTGAAATTGAGTATGATGTTGATTATACTTCTTTAAAGAAATTATACAACACTCAACCTAATAATTTCTTTCATTATTTTGATTTTCTACCTATTATAAAAAAAGAAAATATTGTTACTTTCAATGAAGGATCCATCCCCATAGAATCATGGAGTTTTTTAAAAGAATATGCCAAAAAGCATCATAATATCGACTGTGAAGTAGTTGTGTATCGCAACGATTTAAACGGTGGTACACAAACCTTTAAAGACGTGGCAGCAGCACTGGCAGCATCTATCTTTAAGGAAAACGGCATCAAAGAGTATTGTGTAGCATCAACCGGAAATACAGCAACCGCTTATAGTAAATACTTGGCAGCCGCCGGCATTTGTTTTACTGTCTTTGTCCCTGAAATTGTGGACAATGAAACTGTAGAAGAAATTAAATCTCACAAGCAAAATATTCACATAGCAAAAGGAGATTATGTCTTTGCGAAAAAAATGGCAGCTGATTTCCATGCTGAACATAAGGTGTTAATGTCAGCAGGTAATATAGACCCTATCCGCGTTGAAGCCAAAAGAACGATGGTTTTTGAATTTATGCGACAAATGGGTAAAATGCCCGATGTATATATTCAAGCTGTAAGCGGCGGAACTGGTCCCATTGCTATTGACAAAGGAGTTAGAGAAATTGAAAAAATATATCCCGAAGTGCTATTACCTAGAATGTTGTTAGTACAACAAGACAATTGCGACCCTATGGTTCAAGGATGGGAAATCGCCAAAAAAAATAATTTCCCTGAAGGTTACGAAAAACATTATCCGATTATTGACAATCCGCAAACCATGGTTTCCATCCTTTCTACGGGGAATCCAGGTATGTTCCCGGTAGTAGCGCCAATCGTCAAAAAGAGCAAGGGGACATTTTTGCGCATTAAAGAAGATGAATTAACACATTTTGCTCGCATTGTAAGAGATGAAAAGCAAATCCTTCTCGGTCCGGCTTCCATTGTATGTCTTGCAGGTTTTTATCAAGCACTGAAAGAAGATCAAATTAAAAACGGTGAAACCGTATTAATCAATATTGGAGAAAGTGCAATCCGTTCATCGAATTTCATTAAAATGTTGTAAAAATATATGCAAGGATTTAAAAATAAAGTCATTTGGATAACAGGAGCCTCTTCAGGTATTGGAGAAGCTTGTGCTTACCGATTTGCTCAAGAAGGCTCTACTCTTATTCTTACTGCTTTAGAAGAAGAGCTTCTCTCCGGTGTACAAGAAAAATGTTTACAATTAGGAGCAACAGCAGTTACGATTCTTCCTTTTGACCTTGCCCGCATTGAAGAAGTGGAAAGTCTGGCAAATAAAGCTTTACAACAATATGGACGTATCGATATTCTGTATAATAATGCCGGAATCAGTCAACGTTCTGCCACTTTAGAAACTGACATGAGTGTTATTCGCAAAATTATGGATATAAATTATTATGCAGCAGTTGTTCTCACTAAAACCATCTTACCTCAGATGATAAGTAATGGTGGCGGACAATTAGTAGTTACTACCAGTATAGCCGGTAAATTTGGGTTCCCGCTACGATCGGCTTACTGCTCTTCTAAACATGCCCTATACGGTTTTTTTGAAACAATACAAGCGGAATATTACAATCAGAACATTCATGTTACGATAGTCTGTCCCGGCAGGGTACGTACGAATATCTCTTTCTATGCCTTGGAAAAAGATGGTACTCAACACGGCAAGTTGGATGCGGGGCAAGCCGGAGGTATAAGTGCGGAAAAGGCAGCTAAACAGATTGTTAATGCCATTTATTATAAAAAAAGAGAAATACTTATAGGAGGAAAAGAACTCATTATGACTTATATAAAACGTTTTTTTCCAAACCTGGCAGCTAAATTAGCACGTAAATTAAAAACAACATAAACAAAAATGAGTGATGTAATCAAACACGAATGCGGCATAGCGCTGCTTCGTTTATTAAAACCATTAGATTATTATGTGAAAAAATACGGTACCGCTTTTTGGGGATTTGATAAAATGTATTTGCTGATGCAAAAACAACACAACCGCGGACAAGATGGTGCCGGTATCGCTGCAATCAAATTCGACCAAAAACTTGGGCTTCGTTATATTAACAGAGAACGTTCTAATTCCTCTACTCCTATCCGTGATTGTTTTACTCCCACCTATAATAAATTACAAAAAATTGCTAACAAACAACCTCACTTACTAAAAAACGCCGAATGGTTAAAAGAAAACATCGAATTTTCTTCTGAATTGTTTTTGGGTCACTTACGCTATGGTACCTATGGCAACAATGACATTTCATCTGTACATCCTTTTATCATTAATAATACATGGATATCACGTAGTATAGTAGTAGCAGGTAATTTTAACTTAACCAATTCAGAAGAATTATTTAACGACTTAGTTGAATTAGGACAACATCCAATCGAAAGCGGCGACACCATTACCTTACTGGAAACCATAGCCAATCATGTAAATAAAGCCAATGATGATTTATACAAAAAATATAAATCTCAAGGAATTTCTAAATTCGATATATCACGTAAAATACAAAAAGAAATTGACTTACAGAAAATTCTTCAAGGGGCTTCTGCCAAATGGGACGGAGGATATGTCTTCTGTGGTATGTTAGGACACGGTGATGCTTTTGTGTTAAGAGATCCAGCAGGTATACGACCTGCATTTTACTATCAAGACGAAGAAGTAGTTGCGATTGCCTCAGAACGTCCTGCCATACAAACAGCTTTTAACCTCTCATCCAAAGAAATAAAAGAGATTCCGCGCGGAAATGCCATTATCATAAAAAGAAATGGAAATATTTCTATCAAAGAATGTAACTCCCCTGCTCCGAATAAACAATGCAGTTTTGAACGCATTTATTTTTCCCGAGGTACCGATAAAGATATTTATCAAGAACGTAAACATCTTGGGGCTAATTTACTTCCCTATATTTTACATTCTATAAATAACGACTTGAAAAACACTATCTTTTCTTATATTCCCAATACGGCACAAGTGGCATATAACGGATTGATTGACGCACTCAAACACCATTGCAACACCTATCTCAAAGAGCAGGTATTGGCAAATAAAAATAATCTATCCGCTGAAATACTCGATGAACTGCTTTCTTACATGCCTCGTTTTGATCAAATTGCCGTCAAAGATGCAAAGTTACGTACTTTTATTACCGAAGAC
Organism: Bacteroidales bacterium; assembly: GCA_028703095.1. GTDB lineage: Bacteria > Bacteroidota > Bacteroidia > Bacteroidales > WCHB1-69 > UBA5266. The sequence continues at coordinate 11,554 of JAQVNO010000052.1, read as the reverse complement.
AATCAACGAGATGAACTGGTAGCCCATATTTACGATATTACTTACGGGATTGTAAATAAAGGCATTGACAATTTAGTGATTTTAGATGATTCTATTGTAAGAGGTACCACTCTCAAACATAGCATTATCCGCATGCTCGACCGATTACATCCCCGCAAACTTATTATTGCATCTTCGGCTCCACAAATACGCTATCCGGATTGTTATGGTATTGACATGAGTCGCTTAAGTGATTTTGTTGCTTTTCAAGCTTCCATTGAGTTGTTAAAAGTACGCGGACAAGAAGCTCTGATTCAAGATATATATATAAAATGTAAAGAACAAGAAAACAAGCCTAAAGAAGAAATCGTTAATTATGTACAAGATATATATAATGCTTTTTACTACGAGGAAATTTCAGCTAAAATAGCCGAACTCATTCTACCTAAAGATGTAAACACGCCTTTAGAAATCATCTATAACAAAGTGAATGATTTACATGAAGCTTGTCCTCATCATTTGGGCGATTGGTATTTTACCGGCAACTACCCTACTCCCGGTGGTTATAAAGTATTAAACAAATCTTATATCAATTTTATAGAAAACAATAACGAAAGAGCTTGGTAAATAAGAAAATGATAGTACATCTTTACCATCAAATTATTTTCTGTATAACAAATCACAGAAGCATTTTTTTTCGAACTATTTATTGCATTATTTTATATTTCAGTATCTTCAGCTCTGAAGCACAAAAGCAATATCCCTATGGTTTAGTGAATAAAAAATATCAAATTGAAATCGTTGATACAAATTTTATAGTTTCCAATAAAGCCTTTGGGGGAAGTACATTTATTGGTTATGGAATGAATTTTAACAACATATCACATTATTTCACCGATCCTATTTTGATCGGGTTTACGTTAGATTTTTATATTAATAAATTCTTATTTCAAGGAGAAGCAAACTTAGGTTTTGGAAAAACTATAAAAGAAATGCTTTTTTCTGACGGACATTTTTGGGGAAAGGATAAATTCGCGCTTTCCGCTCATTCGGGTTTAAAATTAGGCTATTCTATTGTCGACAATCGACATATTCTCTTAACTCCTAACCTTGGCATTGGGACAAAAACAATGACTTCCAATTTTTTATTCACATATAATAATTCCACTTACAATCCCTTACTTGCCTTATACAAAATTGGATTATTTATGGATGTAAAATCCCTTCGTTTTATGCAAAATCAAATACGCATTAACAATCAAGAAGTAAATTATGTCTGTCTACGATTAAGCATTAATTATGAAGGTGTTATCGGGAAACCTAAGTATGCAGATTATTTCTATGGCAATATGCTTTATTTTACCATTGGCATGGGCGGTTTGGGAAGAAGTTGTCACCGAAAAAAATCAATTGAAAACAAATACATATAACCTATTTTATAACACTATCGTAACAGATTCTTCTCTTCACTTCTTTATGCTCAGAATCTGTAACAATATAGGAAATTATATCAGACAATTATGATTTTATAATAGAAATAGAGTATTTATTAGTCCTTTAATGCAAATTTATAGTTTATATTCTATCTTTTTAATTTAAAATTTAGTAAAAATTAATTTCAGCTATAAAAACTTATTTTAATCTTTATTTTGTTGTTCCAAATATTTATATTTGATTTGACGTTTTTGCCAGCGTTCTCTGGCGTATTGTTGCATATCTACAATAGTATCTTTCTCATCTACAATCTCAAACCCCAATAATGTTTCTATGATATCTTCCATGGTAACGATTCCATCCATACATCCATATTCATCGACTACCAGAGCGATGTGTTCTTTCTCAATTAAAAGCTGTTCCCATAAAGCAAAAACAGGTTTTGTATCAGGAACTATTATGATATCTTTTTTAATATCCTTAAGTAAAAGGTTATTCTTCTTATTTTCAAAAATATTTTGTCTGAAGACATAACCTCTTATATTATTTTGATTCTCGGAAAAAACAGGAATTCTAGAAAAACGCAGATATTTTTTATTTTTAAGAAAAGCTTTTATGCTCATGGTTTCATCAGCAATGGCAACCACAATACGGGGTGTCATAATTTCGCATACTTTAATTGTTTTAAGACGTATTAGATTTTGAATAATTTTATTTTCATTTTCTTGAAAAACACCTTCCTTAGTGCCAATTTCTGCTAACATAGATATATCTTCTCTACTAATGGTTTGTTCTACTTTATTTTTCGCAAACAATTTCGTAATATAGGCTGATAAAACGACCAAAGGAAAAGTAACGATTGTGGTTATATGTATCATGTGCCCTACAACGGGACCTAATTTTTGCCAATATTGTGCTCCTAAAGTTTTAGGAATTATTTCTGTTAAAACCAGAATAAGGATAGTTAACATGGCAGATATCAATCCAAAATAGGCTTCGCCAAACACAACTACAGCCTGCGCTCCTACTCCTGCAGCTCCGATAGTATGTGCTATGGTATTTAATGAAAGTATTGCTATTAATGGTTTATCAAGATTTTGTTTTAAACGAATTAATTTTTTAATTCCATTATTAGTAGTATTCTGATTTACTTTTATATAGATAGTAGGCGTTGATAGCAAAACAGATTCCATAATGGAACATAAAAAAGATATAAGAAGTGCTAAAAATAAGTAAAATAGTAAGAGAACCATGATTTAAGCTTTTTTCTATATTGTTACGCCTGCAAAAATACACATTTATATCAAACAAATGACACATTACATATCAACAAAGCCGCTTCACGTTGAAACGGCTTTGTTATTTTTTTTCAAGTTATAGATTTATACTCTTATTAGTGGTGCTGACTGGAATTGAACCAGTGACCTGCGGATTTTCAGTCCGACGCTCTACCGACTGAGCTACAGCACCCTTTTCGACCGTGCAAAAGTATAAAAAAAAACAATGGAAAAATACTTTTTTATATATTTTTTTATCATTATTATTCAATGTTTTGCAAATAACATTTAGGTCTTTAATAAATCATTAATGCAAACAGCGGCACAGTGACAGCCAAAGATAGCAGGTAAATATGATATGGAACCCACTATACTTGCTTTATTTTCATTCGTTGAATCCGCAATAAAAGCATTTTTCGAAATCTTCTCCGTTGAAAAAACAGCTTTAAATCCTTTATTGATTCCTTTTTGTTTTAATTTTTTTCTAACTGCAGCAGCTAAAGGACATTGATATGTCTTGGAAATATCGCTTATTTCAATAGACAAAGGATTTAATTTCCCACCGGCTCCCATGGCACTCACCAATGGAATATTACGTTCTAAAGCTCCAATAATAAGATGTACTTTGGGAGATAACGTATCTATAGCATCGATAAGATAATCATAGTTTGCACTATCTAAAATCTCATCAATACGGTCATCACGAATAAATTCACTTACTATATTAATAGTAGCATCGGGATTAATATCGAGAAAACGTTCTTTAAGACATTGCGTTTTATATATATTTTGATTAGAACTCAAGGCTATTAACTGTCGATTGCGATTACTTGCTTCTATCCTATCACCATCTACCAAGGTAAGAGTGGAAATACCAGCACGGCAAATCATCTCTGCTGCATATGCACCAACACCACCTAACCCTACAACTAAAACATGCGCTTTCTGCAATTTTATAAGGTTTTCTTCGCCCAGTAAAATTAAACTTCGATTAAGCCAATCCGGTATCATGCATTAGAAATTAATAGTAGCACTCAAACTCCATAAAAACGGCAACTGATATATTTTCTCGTTAGTTTTTCTATTTATATAAAATATATTGTAATAGTTATACGCATTCGTAACTCCAAGATTTACTTCTAAAAGTGTTGTACGTGAGAGTTTAAATCTGCGTTTCATATTAACATCTAAACGATGATAATCTGGCAGTTGACCTCCGTTTATTTCATCATAAATAATTCCAATTGTTTCATTATTGCTATTTATATCTGTATTTATGTTATCGGTGGGTTCAATTTTAGGATAAAAACCTTTTGTTTTAGTGAATGGGAATCCGGTTCCAAAATTCCAACGAGCATCTATTTGCCAACCATCGTTTTTACCGAAGGCATAAGAAACCGTAACATTTATATTATGTCTTCTATCAAAATGTGTACGATAAATTATAACACCGTCATTCCGATTCACCCAATTCAAGGAATAAGTAGCAGTACAATATAGTTTTTTATAATCAAATTTAACACCGACATCAGCACCATAGGCTTTTCCGGTTTCAAGTATAAACTCATCATCGGATGCAAACATTTGATAACGATTGATATTTGTGAGCTGAGAAAAGTTTTTAAAATAGGTTTCCGCGTTAATATTTATATATTTTGAAATGTCAAACTCCCAACCAAAAACAAGGTGTTGACTTTTCTGCAAACTATTACGTATAGATTTATCGTTGAATGACTCAGGAAAAAATTCAGGCACAGTCAATAAGCCATAAAATAGATTTACTACATCTTGGTCTGATGAAGCACTCATTAAATTTTGGGTATAGATACCGGCGGCAAGTTTTACGCGTATATTTTTATTGATATTATATTTTAATGCAATGCGTGGCTCAGGAGAAAAGAAACTTTGAGAAGCATAATAATGCAACCGGAAACTAGGTTCAACAATAAACTTTTTAATCATCCATTTATATTTAAAGTAGATGCCAAATTCACTATTGAAACTCTGTTGTCCACAATCAGTTCCGTAAGGATTGGTAAATTCATAATCTAACCAAGTACCAAGGAATTCGATACCGTATTTAAATGAATTTTTATTTAACAAATACGTAAAATTCATATTGAATGAATAACCGTTTATATGGCTAATCCTTTCCGGCATAGTCGCTTCAGTTAATCCGATTTTATAATCGGAATAGGCAAGCGTTCCATCCATTAGCATATTTGACATTCCCGGGATGATAATAAAATTAGCTCCTGCACCCCAAGAATTCCATTTGTAATTTGCAATATCGGGATAATTAACACCATCGTTAAAGCTGAATCCAAAAAAATTCACTCTTGATCCATTGTTCGTTTGAAGCGATATTTTACCATATCCATCCAAATAATTATAAGGAAGTCCATCAGCATTGGCATATTTATATAAATACTTGGATGTTTGTTCTAAATAAGAACCTTTTACAGATAAAAGAAAAGACATATTATTTTCTTTAGGATTGTTCTTTTCTTTAAGCAACGGTCCTTCTAAAAGCATTTTTGCTCCAAACGTATTCACATCGAACTTACCGGAAATTCTTTTTCTGTTTCCATCTCTCGTTTTTATATCCAGTATGGAAGATATCCTTCCCCCGTATTCAGCACCAAAACCGGCGCTATACACATCAACACTTTTAATAATATCGGTGTCAAAAACAGAAAACAATCCTATAGAATGAAAAGGATTATACACAACCAATCCGTCTAATAGCACTTTATTTTGAATAGGCGTGCCTCCCCTGATATACAATTGCCCCCCCTGATCACCTGTAAAAACAACTCCTGGTAACACTTGCAGATATTGAGCTATGTCAGGAATCCCTCCTATGGAAGGTAGTTGCGTAATTTGCTTCGGACTTACTCTTTGTACGGCTACATAGGTCTCTGTCTGTTGAACTTCCTTTTGTGCAATAATTTCCACACCTTCAATGCTAATAACCGTTTTCTCCAAATAAAATTTCTTATTAACAACCTCGCCTTTTTTTAATGTAATGTCTGTCAACAAGGAATCGTAACCGATATAAGAAATTTTAATTGTATAAGTGCCTTCTTTTAATTTTGTCAAAGCAAAATATCCGTTATCATCGGTAACAGCTCCGGTATTTTCATTAACTAAATAAATGGTACAATATGGAATAGGTTCACCATTGCTTTTTTCATAGACGAAACCTTTTATAGTTCCATTTTGTGAATAAACAAACGTTACATGAAAACCGATTAAAAAAAATAATATAAAAAAAAGGAATTTAGCTTTCATGTATTGATTTTTTTTGAAGATGCAAAAGTAACAAAATATCGCATAAAAAACCCCGAAATATTAAAAAAGTAATCTGTTTATTATATATCATTTATGTTCAATTATTCATTTTCTTGAATAGAAGTTGCTATTATTTCACAAGCTTTTTCGATTTCTCTTTCAGTAATGATAAGTGGTGGAGCGATGCGCATAGCTGTGTCACAAAACAAAAACCAATCGACAATAACTCCCTTTTCTATACATTTACGTATGCATTTAAAATTAAAATCTATATCTTCAAATTCAATGGCTATCATCAAACCTTTTCTTCGGATGGCTTTAACAGGTTTTAAATGGGACAAATATCCTTCAAATAAGGCTGATTTTTCAGGAATAGCTTGATATAGTTTTTCCTCAATAATTAACTGAAGGGACGCCAAAGCAGCGGCACAACATACAGGATGTCCTCCAAAAGTAGTAATATGTCCTAATGCAGGTTGATAGGTTAAACTATGCATGATTTCATGCGAAGAAATAAAAGCACCTAAGGGCATTCCACCACCCAAACCTTTAGCCAACAGCAAAATATCGGGTGTTATTTCTAATTGCTCAAAAGCAAACAATGTCCCTGTACGTGCAAATCCGCTTTGAATCTCATCAAAAACCAATAAAGCACCTGTCTCATCACATTTCAATCTCAATGCTTGCCAATATGCATTGTTTGCATAACGTATTCCGGCTTCTCCTTGTACCGGCTCGATAAAAACGGCAGCAGTTTTTGATGTAATAGTATTTAAATCTTCTGTATTTCCGAAACGAATTTTTCGGGTATCAGGGAGTAAGGGGCGAAAAGCTTTTGTAAAATCAGCATTTCCCATCAAACTCAAGGCTCCATTGGTGCAGCCATGATATGCATTTTCACAAGATATCAGCTCACTTCTACCTGTAAAACGTTTTGCCAATTTAATAGCACCCTCCGTTGCTTCGGCACCTGAATTGACAAAATAAACAGATTGTAAATTTGAGGGTAATACGGAAACCAGTTTGTTTGCTAATTGTACTTGAGGGCTCAAAACATATTCACCATAGACATTGGTATGCATGTATTTTGCTGCTTGTTCTTGGACTGCCTGAACGATTTGAGAATGAGAGTGTCCGAGATTACTAACTGATATTCCTGAAATTAAATCCATATAGGATTTACCGGAAGTGTCATACAAATATACCCCTTCAGCTCTTTCAATTTCTATTGCCAAAGGTTCTGGTGATGTTTGTGCAAGGTGTTTGTAAAATAATTCTCTTTGATTCATATTTAGTTATTACCTAAAAAAAACGTTAAAAGGGAACACTTATTTTAAAAAAATAAAAAAAAGTTGCTTCAATAAAGATGAAGCAACTTAACATATAGCTAAAAAGACTGCTTATTTGTCAGTATCTTTTGCGGATTTTTTAGTTTTCTTAGCTTTGGGTTTTTCTTCAGACTTAACAACTTCTTTTTTTTCTTCTTTTGCCTTCTTGCTTGATGTTTTAGCCTTCGGTTTTTCTATTGCTTCACCCTCAACTACTTCTTTTTTCGCCTTGTTTTTTTTAGGCTTCTCTATTTCTTCGACTTCAACTACTTCTTTTTTCGCCTTGGTTTTTTTAGGCTTCTCTATTTCTTCGCCTTCAACTACCGCTTTTTTCACTTTAGCTTTTTTAGGCTTCACTTCCGATTGAGGTTCGATTACACTTTCTTCTTTCAGATTTTCAGTAATAATCGCTTCTTGTTTAACTTCAGCTTTCTTTGCTTTTTCATTCGATTCTTCGGTTTCTAAATCTGCTTTCAAATTGATTAAAGCATCAAGATCACCTAAAGTAGAGCGTTCTAAAGTTTTAGAAATACGTTTTGTTATCTTGGAAGTTTCTTTTACTTCTTGGTTTTCTTCCTTACGTTTACGATCTTTTTCTTCGTCTAATTTATCTTGCCAGATACGTGTATGAGATAAAACAATTTTCTTATTTTCTTTTGAAAACTCAACGACTCTAAATTCTGCCGTTTCGCCCATTTTAATGGTTGTATTGTCTTCTTTTACAAGTCCTTTATAAAATGCGAAGCCTTCAACACCTTGCAAGCTAACAATCATACCTTTATCATTTTGACCTACCACAGTCCCTTCTTGAATAGCCCCCACATTATATAAAGTCTCGAAAACATCCCAAGGATTTTCTTCCAATTGTTTATGTCCTAAACTTAATCTTCTGTTTTCAACATCCATCTCCAAAATGACAACTTCAATTTGATCGCCTATTTTTGTGAATTCAGCCGGATGTTTGATTTTCTTAGACCAGGACAAATCAGAAATATGGATTAATCCATCAATACCTTCTTCCAATTCAACAAAGATTCCAAAAGTAGTAAAATTACGAACAATAGCTGTATGTTTAGAACCTATTTTATATTTATCGGCAATATTTGTCCATGGATCAGGAATCAGTTGTTTGATACCCAAAGACATTTTTCGTTCATCTCTGTCTAAAGTCAATACAGCAGCTTCAATGGTGTCACCCACTTTCAAGAAATCGTGAGCTGTACGTAAATGCTGCGACCAAGACATTTCGGATACATGGAGTAACCCTTCTACGCCCGGGTGAATTTCAATGAATGCACCGTAATCAGCAACAACCACTACTTTGCCACTTACTTTGTCTCCCACTTTCAAATTAGCATCTAAGGAATCCCATGGATGAGGAGTAAGTTGCTTCAAACCCAAAGCTATACGTTTTTTCTCTTCATCAAAATCAAGGATAACAACATTTATTTTTTGATCTAATTCTATAACTTCTTCAGGATGGTTTATTCGTCCCCATGCTAAGTCGGTAATATGTATTAAACCGTCAACGCCGTTCAAATCAATAAAAGCACCGTAATTGGTGATGTTTTTAACCACACCTTCCAAAATTTGTCCTTTTTCTAAACCTGAAATAATTTCTGCACGTTGAGCTTCCAATTCCAATTCAATAAGCGCTTTATGAGACACTACCACATTTTTAAATTCTTGATTAATTTTTACAACTTTAAAATCCATGGTTTTATCTACAAACACATCATAGTCTCGTATGGGTTTAACGTCTATTTGAGACCCAGGCAAAAATGCCTCTATACCAAAAACATCTACAATTAACCCACCTTTTGTTTTTGATTTAATGTAACCATTTATAATTTCTCCTTTATCAAAGGCATCATTTACGCGATTCCAAGATTTTAATAAACGCGCTTTTTTATGTGATAACACCAATTGACCGGTTGCATCTTCTTGTTTTTCAACATATACTTCAATAATATCTCCAATTTTCAAATTCGGATTATGACGCAATTCATTCGCCGGAATTACACCATCCGATTTGTAACCTATGTTAACTACAATTTCTCTGGCAGTTTTAGCAACCACAATTCCATCAACAACATCTTGTTCTATAATTGATTTAAATGTTTGACTATATGTTTCTTCCAGATTTTTTTGTTCTGTTTCGGAATAAATTTGTTGAACTTTCCCGATTTCATCCCAATTAAAATCTTCTAACGGTTTTACTTCCTTATTTACGGGGAGCTCAACATCTGTAGATTTAACTTCATGAATCACAACTTCTTCTACTTTCGGGGTTTCTTCAATCGGAGTATCTACTTCTTCATCCTGAATTTCTTCCACATTGGGAGTTTCATTTACTATTTCTTGGACTTGCTCTTCCATTTGTTGTTCATTTTTTACGTGTTCGCTTTCGTTGTTTTCAGCAATTTTATTTTCTTCTGCCATTTCTTTAAAATTTGTGGGCTTATATGCTCACGCTATATTGTTAATAATTACAAGGTTAACTTTCTATGCCGTTTCAAAGAGCCTTTTTTGAAACGGATTGCAAATGTAATAAATTAATGTATATAATTTTATGATTTATATAAAATTTTTACATTAATATTTCATTAATGAATTTTAAGCTAAAGGGAAGTGTTGTTTTTTTTATATTTTATTCATTTTTTGATACAAACAACAAAGAATGCCTTCTTTCTTCTCATCCCACAGATGCATGGCTCCTCCTCCGCAAAATTTAAATGCTTTACATTTAGCACACATACCTGTCAACATCCACGAGCGATTACGCATACTATCAAATTTATTTTCCCAGACATCCAATAAATTATCTTGATAAATGTTTCCTTGTACATAGCTTCGGTGTATATTTGGGCAAGCAGATATGCTTCCGTCTATCAATACAGACATTATATTGATTCCTGCTCTGCAAAAGAAAAAAGAATCTTTTACTTTAAATTCATAATTTCCAACGTAGGCTTCACAACTGAATTTAACATCTATTTTTCCATCTTTTCTGCTTTTTACTATGAAATCCATTAGTAAATGTAAAGCTTTACCATCTAACATCATTTCCGGATTATTGGCTGCTCTTCCTATGGGAGCGATGGTAAACAATCGCCACGCTTTTACTTTATGCTTGACTAATAATTGCTTGAGGTCTTCCAATTCATTTATATTTCGTTGATGTACACAGGTAACCACATCATAATTCAAACGTGGTGAAGAAACAATTAAATCGAGCGCTTGCATTGCTTTTTGAAAACTACGCGGGTTATTGCGTAACCAATTATGTGTTTCTTCCAATCCATCTACACTCAACGTAATTGCCCCCATACCGGCAGCCAACAATTTATGATGCATTCCTTCATTATAGGCAAATCCGTTGGTAACAATACCCCATCGAAAACCCTCTTGACGTAAACGTAAACCACAATCTGCTAAATCGGAACGCAGCAAAGGCTCTCCTCCTGTAATGGCAACAACGATACTATCAGTCTTGTATTTTTCTTTTAACGGTTGGATTGCCTTCAAAAAATACTCAAACGACATATCTTTTATAGCTGTATCGGACTGGCAATCGGAGCCACAATGCAAACATGATAAATTACAACGCCAAGTGCATTCCCAAAATAAATAATTTAAAGGATGTAAAAGCATTTCGTTTTTCCGAAATTGCCGGCGGGTTATTTTTTGAAATAAACTCATTAGTTAGCTTCTTCCAAAGCAACATTCAAAACTATTTTTTTAATATCAGCACTTGTAACAATCGTTGTATCCAATGATTTATACGCTCCATGTGCCGAGGAATCTGCATCCATAAATTTAAGTGTATATTGCTGAGCAATTTGATTATAAAATGAATAATGCCCCGCACTGTCAGTTATGCCATAATTGTGGCTATTACCTTCTACACTTACTTTAATTCCTTGAATGGGTTGATTGTCTACTTTAGATATTACATTACCTTCAATAAACACATCCAAACCATAGTCTTCGGGCATACCGTAACATGCTTGGAAAACAAACATTACAGCTGAAAAACTGAAGAGTCCGAAGAAAGCGCGTATGAGTTTCCGTTTCTTTTCTTTTAATTTTTTTACATTCATAATCTGTGTTTTTTTGCAAATGTACATAAAATTGACTAATTACACACAGACGGATAAAAATATTTTTTGCTTTGCAAAAAGAAACCGCAACTTTCATAATTTTGCAGCGAGCTTAACCATTCAGGTATGTCTCAATTTA
>JAQVNO010000051.1 GCA_028703095.1 Bacteroidales bacterium | reverse complement strand
CTATATCACCCATACAAAATCAAACGGGTTTTTTGAAGAAAACAGAATTCTACAATAAAAAAAACGTTTTTATCACTTTTTAGAAGAAGAATTGTTTGATCATTTTTATTCTGATAATGATGTTAAAGAAAATCTAACTATTATCGAAGAAAAATTATTAGAACATAAAATAAGTTCTTATGCTGCCGGGAAAAAACTACTGGATATTTATTTTAAAAATGTCTGTGAAAACATTAATAATTACAAAAAGAAATAACTATCGTTTCACTTCTATTTGTTCAAAGCCTTCGATAATATCTCCTACTTTAATATCATTAAACCCTACGATATTCAAGCCACATTCATAGTTTGCAGAAACTTCTTTTACATCGTCTTTAAAACGTTTCAGCGAGCCTAATTTACCTGTAAAAATAACGATACCATCACGAATTACACGTATTTGTGTATTTCGTTGAACTTTCCCGTCAAGGACAAAACATCCTGCTATTGTACCTATTTTAGAAATATGGAATGTTTCCCTAACTTCGATATTGCATACGATATTTTCTTTAATTTCAGGAGCACGCATACCTTCAATAGCGTCTTTAAGTTCGTTAATAGCATCATAAATTATGGAGTATGTACGAATATCCACTTGTTCTTGTTCGGCTAATTTTTTAGCACCCCCTGAAGGACGAACTTGGAATGCTATAATAATGGCATTAGAAGCAGATGCAAGTAAAACATCCGATTCAATTACTTGCCCTACAGATTTATGAATAACATTCAACTGAACTTCATCGGTTGACAAGCGCAACAATGCATCCGTTAATGCTTCGATAGAACCATCTACATCTCCTTTAACTATGATATTTAATTCTTTAAAATCACCAATCGCAATACGTCTGCCGATTTCATCGAGCGTAATATGTTTTTGTGTACGTAATCCTTGTTCACGCACCAATTGGATTCTTTTATTAACAACAGCTTTCGCTTCACGTTCTTCTTTATATACTTTAAAAGTATCTCCCGCTTGAGGAGCACTGTTTAATCCTAATATCAAGACAGGAGAAGAAGGACCTGCTTCTTTAATAAGTTGATTTCTTTCATTATACATAGCTCTTACCTTACCACAAGCAGAGCCTGCAGCAATAACCTCACCGGTTTGTAAGGTGCCATTTTGCACGAGTATTTTTGCTATATAACCACGACCTTTGTCTAATGAAGATTCAATGACAGTGCCGGTAGCAATTGCTTTTGGATTAGCTTTCAAATCAAGCATTTCTGCTTCTATCAATATTTTTTCCAGTAACACTTCCACATTAAGTCCTTTTTTAGCAGAAATATCCTGACTTTGAATTTTACCTCCCCATTCTTCAACCAAAAGGTTCATATTTGCCAATGAAGCTCTTATTTTTTCCGGCTCAGCACCGGGTTTGTCAATTTTATTGATAGCAAATATCATGGGAACACCGGCAGCTTGAGCATGATTGATAGCTTCCGCAGTTTGTGGCATAATACTATCATCAGCGGCAATAACCACAATAACAATATCGGTTACTTTAGCACCACGAGCACGCATGGCTGTAAAAGCTTCATGACCGGGTGTATCAAGAAAGGTTATTCGTTTTTTATTTGGAAGTTGTACTTCATAAGCACCAATATGTTGGGTAATCCCCCCCTCTTCACCCGCTATAACGTTTGTTTTTCTAATATAGTCAAGCAATGACGTTTTACCGTGATCAACGTGTCCCATTACGGTTACAATGGGAGACCGTTCTACTAAAAATTCGGGGTTCATATCAATTTCATCTTCTTTTTCTTCATCATCCAGTCCGACAAATTGCACTTTATAACCAAATTCATCCGCAAGCAAAGAGATAGTCTCGGCACCTAAACGTTGATTAATGGCTACTGCCATCCCAATACTCATACACGTTGATATTATCTGTGTAACAGGCATATTCATCATAGTAGCCAATTCATTAGCAGTAATAAACTCAGTTACTTTAAGAATATTCTTTTCCAATTCGGAACGCTCTTGCGCTTCGATAATTTCATGCTGAATATGTTCTCTTTTTTCTCTACGATATTTAGAAGATTTCGTTTTACCAATTGGCGCTAAACGAGCCATTGTTTTCTTAACTTGTTTTTCAATCTCTTCTTCTGAATAATCAATTTTATGACCCGGTTTTGGTGGAATTGCTCCTCTATCCTTACGCTTTTTAAAACCGAGAGTAGAATCTTCGGGTTCGGGATATTTTGAAAAAGAAGTTTTTATGCGTTTGCGCTTTTTCTTTGCTTTATCATCTTCTGATTCAACACCTCCTATATTCTTTTTCCATATTTTTTTAGTTTCCTTTTTTTCTATATCAGCAGGATCTTCTTTGAGTTTATCTTCAACAAAATTGGGTGCTGAATCATCTTTCTTAGTGTTTTTTACAAAATCATTCTTTTTTTGTTTGAATTTCTCTTGTTGTAGTCTTTTATTTTCTAATTCTTTTTCTTTTTTCTCTTTCTTTTCTAACTGAAGCTCCTCCCTGGTTTTTTTCTTTGGCTTAGTAAGCATATTGATATTATCTAAATCAATCTTGCCAATAACATTAGGTTTCGGATTAGGAGTTTTACTATCACTTTCCTCTGATATAATTTCATCATTTGTTTCCGGTGAAATATCTATAACTTCCGGCAATGAATCCTCTTTTTGTTCTATCTCCTGTTCTACTTCCTGTTTATCGGGTTGAACTTGTTCTTGCTCCACCTCTATTATAGGTTCTGAATCAAGCTCTTTCCCTTTAACAACATCCATCTTATCTACATCCTCATCCAACTTTATTGGCTCTGATACTTTTTCAACTTCCAATTGTTCTACAGAGGGCAACTTAATCTCAATATCCTCACTTGAGTTAATTGAATCATCATTGGTTACAGGCTTATCTTTCTTCTTAGTTTTCTTTTTTGCATGTGATTCTAAATCTATCTTACCTACTATTTTCAATTTTTGCTTAGGGACTTCAATCCTAGCAGCAACTTTTTCTTCAGCAGGAATTTCTTGAGATATTTCCTTTTCATGCTTTTCGATTTGTGTAGGTTGATTGATAATAATCTCTTTTTTCTCAATTTCCGAAACTGTTGGTGTTTCTTCTTTATTATCAGAAGTTGTATGAGATTTAAAACCACTTCCTATTTCAAGTTTTTGGGATTCAGCTTTTACATCTTTTTCTATTTGATATTCTTGGTCAATAAGTGCATATAATTCAGCACTTAATTTTGTGTTATCGTTATTTTCTATCACAAATCCTTTTTTAAACAAGAAATCAACAATAGTAGAAGTAGCAACATTATATTCTTTTGCTGCTTTGCCTAGTCGTGGTATTATTTTTTTTTCTTCTGACATAAATTTATTTAATTATTTAACATTCTTTAATATAAAAAAGTCAATACTTATTGTTCAAATTCAGCTTTGATAATACGAAGGACTTCATCGATTGTTTCTTCTTCTAAATCGGTACGGTGTATGAGTTCATCTCTTGATACATCAAGAACATTTTTTGCTGTATAACAGCCTATATTTTTAAGTGCGTCAATTATCCATTGATCGATTTCATCTGAAAATTCTTGTAATTCAACATCTTCTTCATCAATTACATCATTTCTGAATATATCAATTTCGTAACCGGTTAGCTTACTTGCTAATTTTATATTACTGCCGCCTTTACCAATTGCCAATGAAATTTGATCCGGATTCATATACACACGAACACTTTTTGTTTCTTCGTTGAGTTCAATGCTTGTAATTTTAGCCGGACTTAGTGCACGAGAAATATACAAAACATTGTTAGTCGTATAATTAATTACATCAATATTTTCGTTTCGCAATTCTCTTACAATGCCGTGTATACGCACTCCTTTCATTCCCACACAAGCACCAACCGGGTCTATTCTATCATCATAAGTTTCCACTGCAATTTTCGCTCTTTCACCGGGAACACGTACAATGTTTTTAATTATAATTAATCCATCATAAATTTCCGGAATTTCTTCTTCCATTAATCGTTCAAGGAATACCGGAGACGTACGGGAAACAATAATAAATGAGGAATTCATTTTAGGTTCTACTTTAATTACTACAGCACGAATAGGATCTCCTTTTTTATAAAAATCTCCCGGTATTTGCTCATTTCTAGGCAATAATAATTCTATTCCTTCCTCATCAAGGAAAAGAATTTCTTTCTTAAACACCTGATATACAGTTCCGGTTACTATTTCACCTATCCGACTATTATATTTTTGATAAATAATATCTCCTTCATATTCCATAAGTTTAGTTACCAAATTTTGCCGTAATGATAAGATTTCTCTTCTTCCAAAATCTTCCAAACGAATTTTTTGACATACTTCTTCTCCTACTTCAAAATCGGGTTCTATTTTAATGGCTTCAGATAATTCGATTTGTCTGACAGGATCTGTAAGATTTCCATCTTCTACAATCTCAAAATATCGCTGAAATTCAACATCACCTTTATCCACATTTGTAATTACATTTATATTTGCCTCTTGTCCATATTTTCTTAATAACATATGCTTGAATATATCTTCAAGTATAAACATAAATGTTTCTCTATCAATATTTTTCAATTCCTTGAACTCAGAAAATGATTCTATTAAATTCAGATCTTCTTTCATATCTTATTCTATATAATTAATTTTTATTAAACACAATTTCAAGTTTTGCTTCCTCTATATCACGCATTGATATTTCTTTCATCACAGAAGGATTTCTTTTATTACCTTGTATTTCCAATAAAAGAGTATCCTCTCTTGCTTCTATTAATTTTCCTTTTAGTTTGCTTTGGTCATTCATTTTTACAGATAACATTTTCCCTTCTGCATTTTTATATTGACGAAACATGATAAATGGTCTACCTAATCCAAAGGAAGACACATTTAATTCAAAATCAACTTTATCTCTATCTAAATGTTTTTCCACATAGCGACTGACTTGAATACAACTATCGACTTTCACACCATTATCGCCATCTAAAAAGACCAAAATAGTATTTCCTTTTTTAACTTTCACTTCTGTGATAAACAAATCAGTACCTTGTATTGCTTCCGAAACTAATTTTGTTATCAACTCATTATTTAGTATACCCATATTTATTGTACTAAAAAAGGAGTAAACTTTTGGTTTCTCCTTCTTAAAAATATCTCTTAATTTTCGTTCATTCAACGATGAACTTGTTGACCAACCAGGATTCGAACCTAGACAGGCAGTACCAAAAACTGCAGTGCTACCATTACACCATTGGTCATGTTCAAAAGCAATGCAAAAGTAAAAAAAAAAACGTTTGTCAACAACAAGATTTATAAAAAAAAACACAATTTATATTTATTTGTTTTTTAAGTTATTAGGTCGATATTGCGATTTTTATATAAATTTTAAGGACAAACAAAAAAAACATGCATTCGTTTTTTTGGCATAAAAGATGAGATTTTTTTGTATTTTTAATGATAAAAGTTTATGGTACGGGGTCATAACCACTTTTTCCCCAAGGATGGCATGAAAGGATGCGTTTCAATGTTAACCAACCTCCTTTAAAAGGACCATATTTTTTTATAGCTTGCAATCCATATACCGAACATGTGGGAGTAAAACGACAAGAGGGAGGGAAAAAAGGTGATATTAACAACTGATACATTTTAATTAATACAATAAAAATAAAAGATAAACTTTTACTTAGTATTGTAAAAATAAAAATTAACACCTTCATTATAAATTAAATTTTCCCGGATGTTTCCCTTTCATCCCTCGATAAAAATTTTCAATTATTTTCAAATCTTTTCCATAATCTCCACTTGGATAAACACAAGGTCCTATTCCTCCTTTTTTGGTACTCCAATCTAAATAACCCAAGAAAATAGGCACTTTAGCATATTCTGCAATAAAATAAAAACCTCTTTTCCATGTTTTAACAAGCTTTCTTGTCCCTTCGGGCGCTATTAATACGGCTATTTCATCTGATTTTTTAATAATATTTCCAACATCAAAGGGCAAGCTGCGTATTCTTTTACTATCCACAGGGATGCCACCCCATTTTTTTAAAAAATATCCTATCGGAAAAAAGAAATATTGTTTTTTAATTAAAAATTTAATATTTACGCCCATTGCTGTAAAAACCATTTTTCCAACAATAAAATCATAAAGACTCGTGTGAGGGGCAAACGCAATTATACTTTTTCTTGCTTCACAAGGCACGGTATAATCAATATTAAAACCTGTAATCTTCAGGATAAACTTTATGAATTTTATTTTCGCACTCATGCTTCTTCAAAATATTATCAACTTAAATTAAAAATATGTGCAAAAATATTAAATTTATAGATAAAAAATCATTATTGTCTGATAAAAGTCAACAGATTCTTCGTCTCGCTCAGAATAACAGCTTTATACGTTTATAGGGAATGCTAAGGGGTTGCTTTGCGGCGGAGCCGCAAAGCAACCCCTTAGCCCCCCATCTTTATCTTTAAAACTATTGTCATTCTTAGCATAACGAAATGAAGCCAAGAATCTGTAACCATATCGGAATTTATATCGGACAATAATGATAAAAAATTAACTCTAAATAAATTATTTCTATATAATTTAAATTTGGTTATTAAAAAAATTGCTATCATGAAATTCTATATAGCTACTGCTTAGTGAATTATATTTATTTTGTTTTTTTTATTAAAAAATCAAAATAAAAAAGTTTTTATTCATTTTTTTTTATAATTTAGCAAACTATAAATTAGATTTATGTTGTATAAACCAAAAGCGAGTATGAAATATTTATTAATAAATACAAGCATTTTGTTTTTAATGTTTTACGGAACAAATTCCGCTTTATCTCAAGTTGAAGTAATTTCTCAACCTGAGATAACTGTATTAAAAGAAAAGCATATTTCTTCCAATAAAAACTTTGAAGGCAAACAAAAAGGGTATCGTGTACAAATTTTTTTCGATTCCGGCAATAACTCCAAAATGCAAGCCACCACTATCAGGAATGAATTTGCTTCACGCTATCCTAAAATAAGTACATATATTATATTTAAAGAACCTAATTTCAGAGTACGTGTCGGAGATTTCAGAACACGTTCCGATGCCAGAGGATTCCAACAATCGATAGCCGATAAATATCCTCAAAGCTTTGTCGTTAAAGATGATATTAACTACCCTAAACACATATATGAATAAAAAAAATTAATCAATCTTAATCCATATTTTATTATGAAAACGCTAAAAGTTATTTCAATTTTATTTCTCAGTTTCTGCATGTTAACATTAACAAATTGCGGACTGAAGAAAATGGTTAAAAAACAAACATCTGTTACTTATACAGCAACGCCAAATCCTCTTGAAACTCACGGTGGAAAAATGACCATAGAAATACAGGGCAATTACCCTAAAAAGTATTTTAATAAAAAGGCTACCTTAAGCCTAAGCCCCGTAATTAAAACCGCATCAGGAGAAACCGTAAATTTACCTGTTATTAATTTAGAAGGAGAAAAAGTAAACGGAGGTGGTCAAGTTATCGGTTATAAATCCGGTGGAAAATTTACTTATAATCAAACTATTGATTATAAGCCCGCCTATCAAAATTGCGAATTGGTATTAATACCTCAAGCAAAATTAAAACAAAAAGAAGCTTCTTTGGACGAAATTAAGTTAGCCGAAGGTACAAATAATACTTCAGAAAGAGTAGCTGTAGAGCCTAGTCTTGTGTACAAAGACCAAGCGGTTAACGGTTCCTTTTTTGTTTTTTCCAACCATAATTACACCGGGCCTAAAATGCTATCTCAAGTGGGATTAATATATTTTGAAGTAAATAAAGACGTTTTAAACTGGAATCTTCCTTTAAACAAAGATGAAAACAATAAACAAAACTTAAAAGATTTAATGAATTTTGTTGCTGTTTCTCCTAACATTGAATCTGTAGAGGTTCTTGGATGGGCTTCTCCCGAAGGTGAATTAAAGAGAAATCAGGAATTATCCGGTAATCGTTCAGCAACCGGCAAAAAATGGTTTGAATCGGAATATGATAAATTCATAAAAGATAAAGCCAAAAAAGAAAAAGTAAAAGCAAATACTTTAAAGCAAGATGTAAAATATGAACTGAAAGACAATGGTGAAGACTGGGACGGTTTCGTAGAAGCACTTAACGCCTCCTCCATCAAAGACAAGGCACAAATCATCAATGTGATTAAATCACAAAGCGATATGGATCAACGCGAACAACAAATTCGCAATATGATTGCCATTTATGATGAAATTGATGCCAATATTTTACCAAGCTTACGACGTGCTATTATCAAAGTTAATAGTATGGAAAATAAAAAGACCGATGAACAAATTGCCGCTTTAGCTGCTAATAGTCCGGATTCTTTATCTAACGATGAACTTTTATATGCTGCTTCACTAACTAATGACAATAAAACCAAAGCAGCTATTTATACCAAAGCTACTGAAATTTACCCCAACAATTACAGAGGATATAATGATTTGGCTTGTATCCATGCGGCAGAAGGTAAAATTGATGAAGCTAAAAAATTATTAGACAAAGCCAATTCTTTAAATCCTAATAATGGAGAAGTATTAAATAATTTAGGTATTATCGCTTTGATTAAAGGTGATTTTGCTGCTGCTAAAAATTATTTTGAAGCTTCACAAAATGCAGGTTTTAACCAAGATTATAACTTAGGAGTTGTAAATATGAAAACCGGCGACTATGCTGCTGCTTCAAAAGTATTCAGTTCAACCAAATGCAATTACAATGTTGCCTTGAATCAAATTTTATCAAAAGACTATACTGCTGCAAAAGCTACCTTGGATTGCATTCAACAGAAATCAGCAAAAGATTACTATTTAATGGCTATAATTGGTGCCAGAACTAATGATACAAATGTATTATATAAAAATTTATCTAAAGCCTGTGAATTGAATCCTGATTTAAAAAGTCAGGCATTGAAAGATATGGAATTTAGAAATTTCAGAGATAATGCTGCTTTTAAAGATGCTATAAAATAAATTATTTATATCACTAATAGAAAAGAGGACATCTATTTTAGATGTCCTCTTTTTTCATACTTTCTCATTAATAGGTAAATGAAGAATATATTTCTCTTTAAAAAACTCTTCGTCAAACCACATATTTATGGGATATATATTGATTTTCCGAGGATATAATTCAGCTAACTCTTTTTTGATATCGCCTCCTTTCAAATAGATAATCCCATTTTTTAGAGTGTTAAATGATTTTTTCTTGCATCTATTATTTATCCATTGCATAAAAACAGGCAAGGATGTAACTGCCCTGCTAATGATAAAATCATAATTACTTTTTAAATCTTCAACGCGTGTTTGAGTAAAGCTTACATTTTTTAATTCCAATTCGTTTACGATTATTTCCACCACCTTTATTTTTTTTCCGATAGAATCAACCAAATGAAATCTTACTTCCGGAAACATGATGGCTAAAGGAATACCGGGAAATCCGCCTCCGGTTCCTACATCGAGGATGGAAGTCCCTGTTTCAAAAGTTATTAATTTTACAATGCTCAATGAATGCAGAACATGATGACAATATAAATACTGAATGTCTTTTCGGGAAATTACATTAATTCTTTCGTTCCAATAGGTATATAATGGCAATAATTTTTCAAATTGATGACGTTGTTCGCTTGTAATATCCGGAAAATAATGAAGAATGCTTTCCATTGTAATGTAAATATATGCAAAAGTATAAAAAAAACGCCATACAAATGTAGGGCGTTTTTTTATTGTTATATTAAATAATTATTTAACAATTGTCATTTCTTTAATTAAATTTTGTGCTCCGGCATATTTATCGATAATAAACAATGCATAACGCACATCTAAATTGATACATCGCTGCATATTTTCTTCAAAATCAATATCTCCTGACATAGCCTCGCTGTTTCCGTCAAAAGCTAATCCGATTAGTTCTCCATTGGCATTTATGACGGGTGAGCCTGAATTACCACCGGTAATATCATTATTGGTAATAAAACAAGTAACCAATTCTCCTTTTTCATTTGCATATTGACCAAAATCTTTGGCTTTGAAAAGATCTTTTAATTTCTGAGGAACGATAAATTCAGTATTAGTCGGATCTTCTTTTTCCATAACACCTTTCAAGGTAGTATAATAATTATAGAAAACGGCATCCCTTGGAAGATATGAACCCACGGTTCCATACGTTAATCGAATCGTTGAATTGGCATCCGGAGAAATAGCTTTACCTTTGTTTATATCAAGTATACCTTCTACAAACAAACGGTTTGCTCCGGCTATGTTTTTCCCTGCATCTTGCATTGCTGTACTTACTTCTCTAAATTTTTCATAGATGCTTTGACCCGCCAACATTGCTAAATCATTTTTCAACACTTTAAGATTAGGTTTTGCAAGAAATGCATTGAATTTTTCTTGAGTTGCAAAAATAGATTTGGAAAACATAGTTTCGGCATACTTATTAAAATCACCTTTAAATTTAGTTTCAATAGTTGTAAAGAAATCCGGATAAAATTGGGGATCCATATTTTTATACGTGTATTCAAACAATGCAGCTATTAATTTACGTTCTGTTTCCGGATTATAATCTTTGTAAAAATCAACCGCAAAGGATTTGAGTTTTTCAATTAAAGCATCTGTTTTTTCTTGATCACCTGATTCTAAGGCCGCAATCAAGCCGGAACATTGAACCGCAAAGTAAGGCAGTTCAGGTCCGGTTAGTAACCCTTCCAATAAATACATACGAGCAGTGGCATAAGGTTTACGGTTAGCATATCCTTGTTCCAATACTTGTAAAGCACCGGTATATTTAGCATCCTTAGCTTCAGCCCATTTAAGGTATTGTTTTTCAATTTCACGTTTAACGTCCATTGTATTTAACGCTTTTAAAGCTTTATTTTGCTCATTGGAATATTTCCAATAGTTGGAACAACTGGCATATTTGGATGCATATTGTATTCTGATTTTCTGGTCAGAAGCCATTTCTTTACGCAAAACATCAATTTTCACATCTCTGATTTCATAGCGAAGTTTATTGGTAACATCCATGGTTTCTTGTAATCCGTAAGAAGTAATGTATCGATTGGTAGTACCCGGAAATCCTAAAATCATTGCATAATCTTTATCTTGTATTCCTTTAATACTTACAGGTAAAAAATGTTTCGGTTTTAACGGTATATTTTCTTTTGCATAAGGTGCCGGAGAGCCATCGGGAGCCGTATAAATACGGAACATCGAAAAATCGGCTGTATGACGAGGCCACATCCAATTGTCGGTGTCGCCACCAAACTTACCCATAGAAGATGGGGGTGCACCAACTAAACGAACATCTTCATAAATAATATGAACAAACAAAAAGAATTGGTTGCTATTAAAAACATCGGCTACATAAGCATTGTATTTCGTTCCTTCTATCGCTTTGTCGGCAATCGTTTTTGAAATTTTATCAATGGCTTCTTTGCGTTGTTTTTCTGTCATATCGTTATTTAACACTGCCATAACATCAGCAGTTACATCCTCCATGCGAACCAAAATAGATGCGGTAATGCCTTCATTGGGTAATTCCTGATCTTTCGAATAAGCCCAAAAGCCATCTGCAAGATAATCGTGTTCAACAGTAGAATGCGATTGAATCATCCCAAAACCACAGTGATGATTGGTAAAAAACAAACCTTCACCTGAAACTATTTCACCGGTACAAAAATGCCAAAAAGGTCTTCCTGCATTTCCTAATCCGATAATAGCATCTTTCAAGCTGGAATTATTCACATCATAAATCTGTTCAGCAGAAAGCTTTAAGCCTTTTTTCTGCATTTCACCAATGTTTTGTCCTTTTAAAAGCGAAAGCAGCCACATGCCTTCATCTGCCCTACTCAGTGTTACATTTAACATCAATATAACACTTAACAATAATGATATCTTTCTCATTGTTATTATTTTAATTAATATTTAATTTATTTTTTTTAATTTGCAAAGATATGATAAAATTTTATACGCATTCCCCTTTTCATGTAAGTATGCATTAATTAGGTTAAAAAATGTTACTTGTAATGCTTAATTACAATTACAGGATTGGGAAAAATAAAAAGTGGTATTTGGCAATAATTTTTGTAAATCTTCCTTTCTCAAATCATTCATATAAATCACGCGCATGTCAACTACAAGCAAAGTTTCCTTCAACTCGCTGATTTCAGTAGGAAAAGAAATGATTGAATTACTCCATATATCCAAATAGACTAATTTTTTTAAATGCTTAAAAGTCGAAGGTATTTTAAGCAGGTAATTTTGACTAAGGGTAAGATGTGTTAGATTTACCAATTTTCCTATTTCCTGAGGAATTGTAACCAATTGATTATTTGATATGTCTAAAATAACTAGGTGTATAAGATTGAAAATCTCAAGAGGAACTTCTTTTAATCGCAACCGAACTAAATGTAATTCTTGTAAATTCTTAAATTTTGATAATTCTTCGCCTAAATTATCTATTTTTTTCCATTTCAATGTCAATCGAATGACACTATCCGGATGAACACTTTTTGTTTCATTAAGTGATTTATACATTTTCAATGTAGACAATTCGGCAGAATCTAAAAGTTGGGCATAGGTCCAACTTGAAGCTAAACATAACACAATCAATATTATTTTTTTCATATGCATTATATGTTATGACAAAAGGTTTATGAAGCAAAAATAAATTATTTTTTAAAACAAATTTGATTTTAAAAAAAAAACTATGAAATTATATTGTCGGTTTACCTATTTAGCTATTATTTGATTACTTTTGCAAATTAAAAAAAAGATGAAAATAAAAGATTTTTCTGATACATATGACGATTTACGTAAACAACATCCTATTTTTATCTATCATTCATTTTCCTATTCGCTGGAATATAACACGTTGAATATTTCATTTCATTTCAGTATCGGGAAAGACATACATTTTTATCCTACTTCTGTTATCTCCTTTCATACCCTTTATGAAAACTTCTATAAAAAAAATAATCTTTCTGAATTAGAGAATATTATATTTCATATCGGTATGATTGAATTAATTAGTTATTGGAAATGCACCTGCTCGCCAACACTTGTTGTGGAAGCAGGCATCCTTGATACAAAGGCAATCAATTGGTGGAAAAAAATATATTTTCATGGATTAGGGGAATTCTTTTATTGCAACGGTATAGAAACCGATATAGAAAATTTCATGGATATTCGATGTAAGAGCGATAAAACATATACAAAACAAAACTTTGTATTACATGATGAAACTATCATACCGATAGGTGGAGGAAAAGATTCTGTTGTTACGTTGGAATTGTTAAAAAACCACTCTAGCACACCAATACCTATGGTTATTAATATGCGAGGAGCCATTGCTGCTTGTCTTGATATAGGTGGTTTTAAAGACAATTATTTTGAAATTCGTCGCACCATTCATCCTAAATTATTGGAATTAAATAATCAAGGATTTTTAAACGGACATACTCCTTTTTCGGCTATGTTGGCTTTTTACAGTGTATTGATTGCTGTGCTGAGTCAAAAAAAGCATATTGCCCTTTCGAATGAATCCAGTGCAAATGAATCTACGGTTCAAAATTCGGATGTAAATCATCAATATTCTAAATCCATTGCTTTTGAAAATGATTTTAGGAATTACGTACATGAATATATTAACGAGAGTATAAATTATTACAGTTTTTTACGTCCGTTAAGCGAAATGCAAATTGCCCTATTATTTTCGCGTTTTCCGGATTATTTTCCCGTCTTCCGAAGTTGCAATGCAGGAAGTAAAAACGATAGTTGGTGTTGTAATTGTCCTAAATGTTTATTTACTTATATCATCCTATCCCCTTTCATTGCTCCTGCAGACTTATCTTCTATTTTCGGTATGAATTTATTTGAAAACAAGGAATTAATACCGCTATTGAATGAGTTGACGGGAGAAACCGAAGTTAAACCTTTTGAATGTGTCGGGACAAGAGAAGAAGTTTGTATAGCACTTTGTGAGGCAATAAAAAAATACGATGAATTACCTGCATTATTAGCGTATTTTAAAAAGACTTCATACTATGATTTATATAAAGATATCAACATAACAAGCTTTTTATCGCATTTTGAAAACAATCATAATGTAAGCAAACCCTTGTTAAAACAAATTGAAAAAGAAATTTACAATTATACAAATAATCATTAATTGTCGTTGTATTGAAAATCATAAAATAAACACACCATGAAAATTGCTGTTGTCGGAGTTACCGGTTTAGTGGGAGGCATCATCCTTAAGGTATTAGAAGAAAACAATTTGACAAATAGCACATTGTTGCCGGTCGCATCGGCTAAGTCTGTTGGTAAAGAAATTATTTTTAATGGCAGCAAACAAAAAGTAATAGCAATTGAAGAAGCCGTACAAGCATGCCCTGACATTGCCATTTTTTCTGCGGGCAGCAATGTATCATTACAATATGCACCTTTGTTTGCTGAAAAAGGAACCTATGTTATCGATAATTCTTCTGCTTGGCGCATGTACGATCACATTCCGCTGATAGTTCCTGAAATCAACGCCTCGCAATTAACATCTACGGATAAAATTATTGCCAATCCAAATTGTTCTACCATTCAATTGGTAATGGCACTATACCCACTGCATAAAGCTTTTCAATTAAAACGCTTAATTGTATCCACTTATCAATCTGTTACAGGAACCGGTATGAAAGCCTTGCATCAACTCGAATGTGAACGCCAACATCTTGCGTGTGAAAAAGCGTATCCCTACCCTATTGACATGAATATTATCCCTCATGGTGGTACATTCGAAGATAACGGATATACAACGGAAGAGACGAAGCTCATCAACGAAACACGAAAAATACTTTCAGACAACAGCATAGAAATCACCTCTACGGTTGTCAGAGTTCCCGTAAAAGGCGGACATTCGGAATCGGTAAATGCTGAATTTGAGCATTATTTTACGTTAACCGAAGTTTATCAATTGTTGGAAGAAATACCGGGACTTAGCATTATAGATAAGCCTTCCGAAAATAAATATCCCATGCCTTTGTATGCGGAAGGGAAAAATGAAGTCTTTGTCGGACGTATACGCCGTGATTTTTCAAGAGAAAAGTGTTTGAACCTATGGATAGTAGCTGATAATCTACGCAAAGGAGCCGCTACGAATGCCGTGCAAATTGCTCGTTATCTTATGGATAAAAAATGGGTGAAATAATAAATGATAACCGAAAATCTTTTTTTATTGATTGATTATTTGCTATTTATATTAAAACCACTTCATCGCTCGAACACGTAGTTGATCATAAACAGGATAAGCCCCTTTTAATCCACTATTAAAATAAATACCAAAAGCTTTACAGGGATTGCTTCCCACTTGTACTTCTTCTGTAGATGACCAATAAACAGTTCCACCACTTGAGGAAGTAGTAAATTGAGTTGCTCCAATTTTTTGTAATTCGGTATTTAAAATAGTAACTAATTTATACAATACATCCATTTCACATCTTGCAGGCAAATACCAACCTTCTCCTTTATCATTACACCAAATGGCTGCTTGCAAACGTTCGGGAAACATATAATTGGTATCCAATGTAATTGCTATATGTATGGCGGTATTAACTCTT
>JAQVNO010000156.1 GCA_028703095.1 Bacteroidales bacterium | reverse complement strand
CTTAAATTGAGACATACCTGAATGGTTAAGCTCGCTGCAAAATTATGAAAGTTGCGGTTTCTTTTTGCAAAGCAAAAAATATTTTTATCCGTCTGTGTGTAATTAGTCAATTTTATGTACATTTGCATTATAATTCACATCATTATTAATTAAATTGTTTTATTATGGAAACAACTGAAAAACAAGAACAAGGAATGAAATTATTCCTTACGGAGAATGCGGAAAAAGATTTAAAAACAACCGCATGTTGGACAAAATTCTACGCTATTTTATATTTTATAGGTGTAGGGGTACTTATTTTATGTGGCTTAATGATGCTTATTTTGGGCAAAATGGCATTTTTTCCTTTAATGCATGAAGCAAACAGCATGATGCCAATGTATGATGGACCGAGCTTCGGTTTTTTTGGAATCATTTACATGATTTTGGGCTTACTCATGATTATCCCGGGCATGTTGTTGTATCAATTTAACCTCAACATTAAAAAAGCATTATGGAATAACAATGTAGCAACTTTCGAAGTGGCTGTTGCAAAAATGAAATCCTATTGGATGTTTATGGGTATTTATGCCATAGTCATGATTGTTATTTCTGTTGTAATTATTCCTATAGTTATAATTATAAGCGGAGTGTGTATGGCATAATTCTATTCTTTCATTTTTCATTTTAAGCTTTAACAAAACACCATTCTAATTTTATAGCATGGAGTGGTGTTTTTTTGCTCCTACTTGTACAAAAAATAACTACTTTTGCAAAAAATATTTTTGTATGAAACAAGTAGATTTTCTTGTTATCGGTTCGGGCATTGCAGGTCTTAGTTTTTCATTGAAAGCTGCCAAATACGGTTCTGTTTGTTTGCTTACTAAAGATGTCGTTCAAGAAACATCCACCCGTTATGCTCAAGGAGGTATTGCTGCAGTAATGTATGACCCCGACACTTATGAAAAACATATCAAAGACACCATGGTTGCCGGTCATGAGCTCTCCGACCCTGAAATTGTACGCATCACCATTACCGAATCAACGGAAAGAGTTAAAGATCTAATCCAGTGGGGTGTAGACTTTGATAAAAACATTTCCGGCAAATACGATTTAGCCCGTGAAGGAGGACATTCTGAGTTTAGGGTGCTGCATCACAAAGATATTACCGGCTTGGAAATACAGAAAAAGTTATATGCTCAAGCAAAAGAGGATGCTAACATAGAAATTCTTGAAAAATATTTCGCTGTAGAAATCATCACACAACATCATTTAGGAATTCCGGTTACTAAACATTCGAAAGATATTGTTTGTTTTGGTGCTTATGTACACAATCCACATACCAATACAGTAGAAACCATTTTAGCAAAAACAACCATTTTGGCTACAGGTGGCATAGGTAATGTATATGGAAACACTACCAATCCCTCGGTCTCGACAGGCGATGGCATTGCAATGGTTCACAGAGCAAAAGGAACTATACGGGGGATGGAATTCGTTCAATTTCATCCAACAACCTTATACAATCCAAATGAACGACCTGCTTTTTTAATTACTGAAGCATTGCGTGGAGCAGGAGCCATTCTCAAAGACTATCATGGAAGCACTTTCATGTCAAAATACGATGCAAGAGGGTCTTTGGCACCACGTGATATCGTAGCCCGTGCGATAGACCATGAATTAAAAATTTCCGGAGAACATCATGTATATCTTGATGCCCGTCATATCGATAAAAGTGTTTTCTTTAATCATTTCCCAACTATTTACAGTAAATGTTTATCCATTGGAATAGATGCTACCAAAGATATGATTCCCGTTGTACCTGCGGCTCATTATTCTTGTGGTGGAATATTTGTCGATCAATGGGGTTGTTCGAGCATTGAAAATTTATATGCCTTAGGAGAATGTGCCTCTACCGGCTTACATGGCGCTAACCGATTAGCATCTAATTCCTTACTAGAATCTCTTGTTTTTTCACATCGGGCTTGCCAACATGCTTCTCAAAAAATCGCTACTCTTTCATTCCAGGAAGGCATTAAAAATTGGAATGCGGAAGGCACCGTTTCTAATGAAGAAATGATTTTAGTAACACAAAATATCCGTGAATTACAATCCATCATGAGTTATTACGTCGGCATTGTCCGTTCCGATCAACGATTGGAACGCGCCTATAAGCGACTTAACATTATTTATCAGGAAACAGAAACCTTATATCAGCATTCTGTGATAACCAAACGTATTTGTGAGTTACGAAATATGGTGTGTACCGCTTATTTAATTATTAGGGAAGCAATGAAGCGGAAAGAAAGTTTAGGGTTACATTACTCTATTGATTATCCCCCTGAAGAAAACTTATAATTTGATTTCATCAAAATTTTTACCGTAAACACTATTTGTTTTAGCAATTGAAATAAATGCATTTACATCAATATTTTTAATAATTTTGATAATAACACGTTTATCCGGTTTATGAGCCAAAACCAATAGAATATCGGTTTCTTTTTTAGAATAAGCTCCATAACCTTTAATAAAAGTAGCCCCTCTATTCAATTCTGTATTAATTGCAGCTGCTATTTCTTCGTTTTTGTCTGAGAAAACCATTATCTGATAGGTTTGTCTAAAACCATCTATCATTAGGTCGGAAGCAAAAACATAGGCAATCATCACCACAAAACTATAGACCAATTTTTCCACAGACCCCACAACAAAATAAGAAGAAGAAACAATTAAAATGTTAATATAAAGGGTTATGCGCCCGTAAGAAATGTTACGATATTTACCTATTATTAACGCCAATATATCGGTTCCTCCTGTATTACCTCCAAAATTTATGGCAATACCCACACCTACACCCGAGAGCATCGCTCCTATAAGGGCACATAAAAAGGTATCGTCAACAAGCGGTTTTGTAAATAAAGGTTGTAAAACTGTAAAACTTAGGGACAACATAAAAATACAAATCACAGTGCGTATTCCAAAACCGGGTCCCAATATTTTAATAGCAAAAATAACTAAAATAATATTAAAAATAAAGGTAGAAATACCGACAGGGAAGCCTGTAGCGAAATAAATCAGAGAGGAAATACCACTAACTCCACCACCTACCAATTCAGATGGCAATAAAAAAGCTGTCCAAGCAAAGGCAAAAATTGCTACTCCCAGCAAAATAAAAAAATAGTTTTTCGACTCTATTAATAATTGCCTTTTGGTAAGAAATTTAATCATCACACATCGTATTTCTTAAAACAATTTTCAAACAACGCATCAATACATATTACGCTTCTTCAATCTTCTCTTCATTTAAAACCTCGACATTAGCATCTTTTTTAAACTCCGTTTCTTTCGTATCAAAAGGACGCTCTCCGAAGATATTCACTAAATCTTCTCTATATATAACTTCTTTATCCAGTAACTGTTGAGCCAATTGAGCCAATTGTTCTTTATGAGTTATTAAAATCTCTTTTGCTCGTTGATAAGCGACATCAATCATTTTATGTACTTCTTCATCAATTAATTTCGCCGTGGTTTCGCTATAGGGTTTCGAAAAAGAATATTCACTCTGACCGGAAGAATCGTAATAACTTAGATTTCCGATTTTATCGTTCAATCCATAATACATAACCATTGCATAGGCTTGTTTGGTTATACGTTCCAAATCGTTGAGAGCACCGGTTGAAATTTTCCCGAATACAACTTCTTCAGAGGCTCTCCCACCAAGGGTAGCTGAGAGTTCATCCATTAATTGATCGGTATTGGTTATTTGCCTTTCTTCGGGTAAGTACCAAGCAGCCCCTAAGGATTTCCCGCGAGGTACTATCGTAACTTTCACTAAAGGAGAAGCGTGTTCTAAAAACCAACTAACAGTAGCATGACCGGCTCGTGAAAAGCGATTACCTTTTTCTCTTTGGGAGAAATAATTTTACTTCTTCTTTCCAATCCTCCTA
>JAQVNO010000050.1 GCA_028703095.1 Bacteroidales bacterium | reverse complement strand
TAGGGGGGGGCTTACTTTTTATAATATCAAAAAAACAAAAATATCACAATTGACATTCAATGCATTAAAATTAAATTTAACTATTTCTAAATTTTTATCGGACAATAATGTAATAAAATAATTTTTTAATATTCCAATTTGTAGGGATACATATGAATGGCTATTCTTTTTTCTCTTTCTCTATTTCGACTCGGAAGAAAGTATTTCTAATTTTCAGTATCGGAAAAAAGTATATTTTTGCATAGTTATAAAATTTTATGCAATGAGAATACCACAATTGAAGAGAAGACTTTTTGTAATGGCTGCTTGTGTGGTTGTTATTTATTTTTCATGTCATGTCACGAAAGCACAAACATTTGATTTTTCAAAGATTATTTTTAATAATCATACCTATCATGAAGACATTGCGTCAGTGAAAGTAGGTGTGAGGGGAATTGCTGAAGATGAAATTGAAATGGCAAAGGCAAGGTCTATAGGTGCCGATAAACTTGCATTTTTCCCACCGGTTATTCATCTCAACGGTGGCAATAAGATTGTTTTGACATTCGATGACCTGAGTGGGGATATGAAATACATGAGGTATACGCTTATCCATTGTACTTACGATTGGAACCCAACAACAACGCTGAATGTCAACGAGTATCTTAGCCGTTTTACGGAAGGGGATGTGATTAACTACACTCATTCCCGTAACACCTTGCAAGCCTATGTGTCGTTTGAAATAAGTTTTCCCAATGAAAACATAGAAATCAGTAAATCCGGAAATTATCTCCTCTATGTGTACGAAGATGATGGTGGAAAAATTATTCCCTTGATTACACGACGTATCA
Source organism: Bacteroidales bacterium (assembly GCA_028703095.1). Lineage (GTDB taxonomy): Bacteria > Bacteroidota > Bacteroidia > Bacteroidales > WCHB1-69 > UBA5266. Next base: position 14,862 of record JAQVNO010000050.1, on the reverse strand, counting down.
TGGTTGTGGAGAATGTAGTAACTATCACTCCCAACATTCAACAATCAACCAATATCAATGAACGATTTACTCATCAGGAGATTACTTTTCAAATAGATTTGAACAACCAACGACTGCTGAATCCTACCAATACCCTAAAAGTGCTGGTTATGCAAAATGAACGTTACGACAATGCCTTGTTGATAACAACTCCTTATATTAATCAAGGAAATGTATTGATGTACAATCAAAGAGGAAGCATAACCATGGAAGGGGGCAATGAATTCAGAATATTCAATACCAAGAGTCTTCGTTCGAATATGGAAGGGGTAGAACGTATAGCCTATTTGAGCGATAACACTCATGTCTATCTTTATCTTGAAGGCGACAGACAATATAAAGCTTACGCAAGTTACATCGATATAAACGGATATTATTTCAACGAAACCATTGATTTTTCTACTGTAGATGAAGCAGACTATGCACGGGTACATTTCCGCCTTCAATACGATAAACCTGTAAGCGGCAGTATTTATGTCTTTGGAGAACTTACCAACTGGCAGTTGATGGAAGAAGCTAAATTGAAATATATGGATATGGCACACTCCTGGCAAACGGATTTGTATGTGAAGTCGGGATATTATAATTATATGTATTTGTTTGTGCCCGAAGGAAGTAATATAGCCACTTCCGATTTGATAGAGGGTAATCACTGGGAAACCGAAAATCGCTATACTTTCTTTGTGTATTACAAACCAGACCCTTCTTCTTACGATAGAATCATTGCTTATACTACGAAATACGCATTTCCAAAAATTAAATAAACGTTATGGATTTTTCATTAAAAATTGCGAAGAAATTAAATCTTGTTGCGGATTTTGTCCGAAATACGATAGAATTGTTAAACGAAGGAGCTACCATTCCTTTTATTGCTCGTTACCGTAAAGAAGCTACCGGCAGTATGGATGAAGTAGCCATACTGCAAATCAAAGAAACTTTTAATCAGTTGACGGAGCTCGAGAACAGAAAATCAACAGTCTTGCATTCCATTGATGAACAAGGCAAACTTACCGATGAATTAAAACGCAAAATTGAAGCGGTAGAGACAATGTATGAGTTGGAAGACTTGTACTTGCCTTATAAACCCAAGCGAAAAACGAGAGCAAGTGTTGCTAAGGAAAAAGGTTTGGAGGGCTTGGCAGAACAACTATATAAGCAAGCAAATGGAGATGTGGTATTATGGGCAAAAGCCTATGTAAACAAAGAGAAAGGGGTGAACGATGAAGAAGAAGCTTTACAAGGCGCCTGTGATATATTGGCTGAATCTATTACCGAACAAGAAATAACGCGTGCGAAAATACGTAAGTTGTTTGTTCAACAGGCAATGATTAGCTCAAAAATTATCAGCGGAAAAGAAGCGGAAGGCAATAAGTATGAAATATATTTTGACAATAAAGAATTGATTCGTAAAGTGTCGTCTCACCGTTTGTTAGCCATGTTTCGGGGAGAAGAAGAAGGTTTTCTACGGGTAAAAGTAGAACCGGAAGAAGAGGATGCATTGGATTTGTTATATAATATCCATTTGCGTGCCGATAACGTGGCTGCCGGTTGTGTGGCAGATGCCATTGATGACGGCTATAAACGTTTACTCCAACCACAAATGGAAACGGAGATGCGTCAAGAGGCAAAAGTACGTGCTGATGAAGAAGCTATACGCGTTTTTGCCGACAATGTACGGCAATTATTACTCGCACCCCCCTTGGGAGAAAAGGTCGTCATGGCTTTAGACCCCGGCTTCCGTACAGGCTGTAAAGTAGTGGTCCTCGATACATACGGTAAGCTGTTAGAAAATGCAACCATCTATCCACATCCACCTCAAGTAGCCGTTTTTGAAGCTAATAAAACTGTTCGTGAGTTGGCAAAAAAATACAAAGTGGAAGCCATAGCCATCGGCAACGGTACTGCCGGCAGAGAAACAGAGCATTTTATTCGCTATGTGGATTTTGAAGTCAAACCGCTTATTGTTGTTGTCAACGAAAACGGTGCCTCGGTGTATTCTGCCTCTGATGCTGCCCGGGAAGAATTCCCCGATTATGATATCACTGTGCGTGGTGCTGTGTCCATAGGGCGAAGGTTGATGGATCCTCTTGCCGAATTAATAAAGATAGACCCTAAATCTATCGGCGTTGGACAGTATCAACACGATGTAAATCAAAAGAAGCTACAGGAAAGCTTGGCGCATACGGTTGAAAGTTGTGTGAATGCCGTTGGTGTGGAGGTAAATACTGCCAGTAAACAATTGCTGGCGTATGTCTCAGGAATAGGAAGTACTTTAGCAGAAAATATTGTTACTTATCGTTCCGACAACGGAGGGTTTAAGTCAAAAGCGGAATTAAAAAAAGTAAAACGTTTTGGTGAAAAAGCCTTTGAACAGGCAGCCGGCTTCTTGCGTATTCGTGATGCGAAAAATCCCCTCGATAGCAGTGCCGTGCATCCTGAAAGTTATCCTATCGTTAAAAAAATGGCAAGTTCGTTGAATTGCAGTATTGCCGATTTGATTGAAAAAGAAGACTTACGCAAGCAAATCAATATCCGAGATTTTGTTACAGAAAAAATAGGTATCCCAACCTTAACTGATATCATGAAAGAATTGGCAAAACCTGGACGGGATCCGCGTGAGGAGTTCGATTTGTTCGAATTTGACCAAAGCGTCTCAGATATTAGCGATTTAAAGGTTGGCATGGTATTACCTGGAGTGATAGTAAATATAGCAGCATTTGGTTGTTTTGTTGACATAGGAGTACATCAAGATGGACTTGTGCATATCAGCCAAATGGCAAAAAAATACGTCGATAATCCTAATAAAGTGGTTAAGTTAAACCAGAAAGTGATGGTGAAAGTAATGGATGTGGATTTAAAACGTAAACGCATCACTTTATCTATGAATATTGATTAAATGCATTGATGGTGAAAGAAAAATCGCATAAAAAAGAAAAACAATTTATCGAACGACCTGAATATCCGGGGGGAAAGAAAGCCTTGCAAAATTTCATTGCTGCTAATCTTCGTTATCCGCAAGATGCTTTGGATGCAAATATTCAGGGGATTGTTACTGTTTCATTCGAAGTAAATGATAACGGGCTGATAGAATCGGCCAAAATAATCAAAGGTTTATCTGCTGCCTGCGACCAAGAAGCCTTGCGTTTAGTACACTTACTTCAATATGGGAAAGCCTTTAACCGTGGCTTGCGAGTCAAAACAACGTATAAAATTAATATTCATTTTAAATTACCACAACCATCACCGATAGAATTTTCATATGTACAAGAAGCATCGGTAGAAGAAAAATCAAATACGTCAGCAGATAAAACAGAATATACCTATTCCATACATATTACCAAAGAATAATTTATATCATTGGATGGATAGTTAATTGTAAAAGAAAAAATGAGAATATTTTATGCTTATATGTGTAATTAAATAAATTTTCATAACATTATTCATAAAGAGAAAAAAAAACGTACTTTTGCAAATAAAAAAAATTAATATTAATTAATTAAAAAATAAATGAAAAAGATAGTTATCCTTGTTGCTTGCATCTTGTTTGCAAGTTTTGGTTTTGCTGAGAAAGTAGATGTTTCCGTTGCTAAGACAGTAGCAGAAACCTTTTATCAATCCGTAGCGAATCAATCGCAGAAAAGTTCATCTGTTTCCATGAATTTGGTTTACGAATGTAAATCAGAAATATCAGAACAAAAGTCTGTTAAAGAAGAAATAAGTTATTATTATGTATTTAATGCATCCGATAACAAAGGCTTTGTAATTATTTCGGGGGATGATAATGTAAGTCCTGTTTTGGGATATTCAACCAATAACAGTTTTAATGCAACAGACATACCTGATAATGTGAAGAAATGGCTGGATGGTTATAAACGTGAAATATCCTATGCCATTCGTCATGGCATACAGGCGTCTACTGAAATAAGGGAAAAGTGGTTGGCTTTACAATTGGGATTAGCTGTTACTTTTCAAAAAAGCACGACTGCAGTCAGTCCTTTGTTGAGTACAACTTGGAGTCAATCACCGTATTATAATGCTTTATGTCCTTACGATAATACGGAAGGTGCATTAACCGTAACCGGTTGTGTAGCAACAGCGATGGCTCAGATAATGAAATATTGGAATTATCCAACAAAGGGATCCGGTTATCGTTCGTATGTACATGATCAATACGGAACATTATCAGCGAATTTTGCAGCTACTACCTATAATTGGTCTTCCATGCCCAATAATGTAAGTTCCTCCAATTCAGCAGTAGCAACCTTAATGTATCATTGCGGAGTAAGCGTAGATATGGATTATGGCACAGCTTCTCAGGGAGGTAGTGGTGCTTATGTTAATCTCGATGATGCTTATATTGAATATGGATATATGGATGCAAGAACAGCTTTGAAAACATATTTTGGCTATGCAAACGTTGTCGGATATGAAAGAGATGATTTTGCATTGTCAACATGGATAAGTAAACTAAAAACAGAATTGGATGCCGGTCGTCCTATTTTATATTCAGGTTCAGGTACCGGTGGTGGGCATGCTTTTGTCTGTGACGGGTATGATAATACCGATAAATTTCATATGAATTGGGGTTGGAGCGGTTATTATGATGGTTATTTTGAGATATCAGCTTTAAATCCTTCAGGAACAGGTACCGGTGGCGGTACCGGTGGATATAATTCCAATCAGCAAGCGCTCTTCGATATTAAACCGCCGGTTATCAATGATACGTCCGATATTCGTTTATATGCAGCTCTTTCCTTATCTTCTTCTTCCATTTATTACGGACAATCTTTTACCCTCTCAACAAGTATTGGCAATTATGGTAGTACTTCTTTTACCGGAGATTATTGCCTTGCCGTGTTTGATGAAGATGTGAATTTTGTAACCAATATCGATACTATATCTACAACTTTAGCATCAGGATATTATGAAGCGGTGCAATTTTCAACCGATGGATTATTGCAATTGATACCGGGAGATTATTACCTTGTTGTCATATATCGACTTGCCGGAGGAAATTGGATGCTTGTTGGAGATGGTAATTTCGTAAATACAAAACAATTAACAGTATATAATTCCGCTGATATCGAAATGTATAGCGATTTTAATATAAGCCCTTCTGCTTCGCAAATTTATCAAGGAGAAAGTATTAGTGTCAATTGTGATGTTTTGAATGACGGAAGTATCGATTTTTCAGGGACACTTTATTTATGCTTTTATGATATGGAAACCGGGCAGCTTGCGTTATTAATTGATCAGCAAACTATCACTGATTTGCCTCCAAATTATCATTATATTGATGGTATAGATTTTTCAAATAATGATTTGGAAATAGAACCGGGTTCCTATTTGTTGGCATTAATGTATCAACCCTCAGCTTCGTCGAGTGCCTATTTGGCAGGATCTACCTATAAACAAAATCCTATTGTCGTGGTGGTGAAAGCTGCACCTTTGCAAGCGGATGCGTATGAACCAAATAATGACCATCAATCAGCGGCTAATTTGTCCCTTAGTTTTTCAGGGGATAAAGCTTCTGTTCAAACGACAGGAGCAACATTGCACTCTGGAACGACTAAAGATTATTATAAATTAACCTTACCTCCGGATTACGATTATGCTATTATGGCAGAAGTGTTTGATGCTTATAATTTTCCGAAAGGACAAAGTTATACCTGCGATGTGCTGTTTTCGTATTTCTCGGCAGCAACAGATTGGTCGGATGCCTTTGATGATGAAATGGATGATACCTTGTTTGTTGAAAATGGAGGTACAGTCTATTTCTTTGTTTCGCCTTTTTCGGAAGGTTCTACGGGAACGTATTTGTTAGATGTTTATGTGCGAAGGATTTCAAAAGCAGGAATCTCGGAAATTGAGAATGCTCTCTTGATGAAAATTTATCCTAATCCTGTCTCCGAACGTTTTACCATTGACAACGGAAAAGAGATTATGAAAGAAATGCGTTTGTACGATGTGGTAGGAAAAGAAGTTAAACGCTATGAAATCAACCATACCAATACTGAAGTAAACATCAGCGATTTGCCATCGGGAATATATTTGTTGCAAGTGGAAACCCAAAGCACTAAGATAACAAAACGTATTGTGAAAGATTAAAAAAGAGTTTAGTTCTTAGTCTTTTGATTCTGTAAGATGGTTGGTGAGAAACACAAATTCATTTACACCGAGTTGTTCAGGACGTTTATCAAAGATAATTTCTTTTCGGAAATCCTCCGAAAAGGCTAATGATTTCAGTGAATTGCGTAAAGTTTTACGGCGTTGGTTAAAAGCAGTTTTAACAACTTTTTTAAACATAACTTCATCACAAGCAAGGGCTTTGCATGCATTTCTCCGTAAACGTATTACTGCTGATTGCACCTTGGGAGGAGGATTGAATACTGTCGCATCGACCGTAAATAAATATTCAATGTCATAAAAGGCTTGCAGCAATACACTCAAAATACCGTAATCTTTTTTACCCGGCTTTGAGGCAATGCGTTGGGCTACTTCTTTTTGAAACATGCCTACCACCTCCGGTATACTATCTTTATAATCTAAGACTTTAAATAAAATTTGATTGGAAATATTATAGGGAAAGTTGCCGATGAGGGCAAAGGCTTCTTTGGTAATATCACTTAGCTCTATTTTTAAAAAATCAACGGCATGCAGATTGTTGCCTAATGCAGGATAATGGCTTTGCAAATAAATAACCGATTCTTCATCTATCTCTATAAGATGTAAATCTTTATCGGGTAGATTGATTAAGTATTGAGTAAGAACACCTGTGCCGGGACCCACTTCGATGATGGTCTTGGTGTCGGAGGTTAAACTATCGACGATGCGTTTGGCTATATCTAAGTCTGTAAGGAAATGTTGTCCTAAACGTTTTTTAGCTCTTACATCATTATTATAATACATTTATTGGGAGATAAGTGAATAAATCAATAATATAATTAATATAGTATCCGTAATGGGATAAAAAAATCGCAAGCTAATATGAGTTTTGCGATTTGATAGTGATTCCGATGCGATTCGAACGCATGACCTACTGCTTAGAAGGCAGTTGCTCTATCCAGCTGAGCTACGGAACCTTATGTCATGGTCGGGATGACAAGATTCGAACTTGCGACCTCTTCGTCCCGAACGAAGCACGCTACCAAGCTGCGCTACATCCCGCTTAAATTTTGAGTTTGCAAAAGTACTAATTATTTTAATAGGATTATCCCCTGATTTCATTTTTTTCTTTACATTTGCAAAGATTTTTAATGAAACAGGAAATGCTTATTATGGAATCATTAATATACTATCAAACAGAAGCACAAGTAAAATTAAATGAAATTATTAACAAGGCTTCTTCTATCGTTATTTTGTGTGATGCTAATACAAAACGGCATTGCTTACCTCACTTAATCGCTATGAATCCAAAGTTGAAAGGAACTTACGTAATCACAGTTCCGGAGGGTGAGAAAAGTAAAGAGTGGAGGTTTGCCATGCGTATTTGGGAAAAATTATTAAAAAATAATGCGGACAGACATACTTTATTAATTAATCTCGGTGGTGGCGTCGTATGCGATTTAGGAGCTTTTGCAGCCTCTGTTTTTAAACGAGGCATTGCATATGTTAATATCCCGACTTCCTTAATGGCACAAGTGGATGCCGCTATTGGAGGTAAAACAGCTATCAATATAAACGGAATTAAAAATCAAATCGGTACTTTTCAACTTCCCAAAGCAGTTTGTGTTTTTACCGAATTTTTATCTACCTTAACAGAACAACATGTATATGCCGGTTTTGCAGAAATGCTTAAACATGCGTTGATTGCCGATAAAAATTATTGGGATGAATTAAAAAACTTGCAACATAGCGGGCAAATTATCAGTGCATCTGATTTAATAAAGAAATCGGCAGATATAAAATCGACAATTGTAAGTAAGGATTTTTATGAAAATAATGAACGTATGAAATTGAATTTTGGACATACCATAGGGCATGTGCTGGAATCCATGTGTATGCAACATAATAATCTCATTCTACATGGAGAAGCGGTAGCATGGGGAATGTTAGCCGAGGCGTATATTTCCCGAGAAAAAAAAATGCTTTCACAACAAGCATTGGACGAAATTGAAACTATTATTCGTTTTTACTTTAAGCCGTTATCTTTCATACAAAACATAGATGATGCCATGAGACTTTTATATGCTGATAAAAAACGAGTAGGGGATGAACTGCATATTACACTCATACGAAAAATCGGAACAGCGGTGATAAATCAACATTGTTCCGAAAAGGAGGTAAAATCTGCTATGCAGTATATTAATGAATGTTAAATGCCTAATAATTGATTGTATCGTTCTAAGGTTTCAATCAAATTTAAACGAATATGAATGAAATCATCAACACCGGCAGCTTTTAATTTATCTACAATTTCAGTAGGATTACCGGCTACAAGGCAATGAATAGTTTGATTCTTTGATTTTAATTCATTGGCAATCTCAGGAACGAAGGTTTCGTATTCTTCGTCTGAACTGCAAATAACAATTATTTGAGCATTAGATAATAACGCATCTTTTATGCCTTCTTTTGATGTTTTATAACCTGGAGTTTCAATAATTTCATATCCTGCGCAACCAAAGAAATTGGTTATAAATCCTGCTCTGGCTTGTCGCATAGCTACATTGCCTATTTTCAGTAAAAACACTTTTGGCTTTCCGTGAGTTTTAGCCCATTGTTCCGTGGCTAAACGTATTTTCTCAAAAGCTATAGCACCACGACAAGGTTTTATTCCATCATAAACATGAATTTCTTTTTCTTCTAATTTCGCCAATACGGATTCGTTTATATTTGGATATTGGTTAGTTCCTAAGAGTATTGTGCGTTGAGTTGCTATATGCATCATTTGTTTTTGGCAGGAAATGTCAATGGCTTCTTTGATTTTTCCTTCTATTCCTAATTTAATTATCCCACCTTGATTTTCAGTTTCAAGAAATAATTTCCATGCTTCGTCTGCAAGAGAATGTGTTAGATTTTCTATATAATAAGAACCTGCAGCAGGGTCGTTTACCTTGTCAAAGTGTGCTTCGTCTTTTAATATTATTTGTGTGTTTCTTGCAATACGGGAAGAGAAAATATCGGCGGTTTTATAGGTTTCATCATAATTTGATAATAAAATAGCATCTGCTCCACCGATAGCAGCTGCCATGCCTTCAGTGGTAGTTCGTAACATGTTCACATTTGCATCATAAATAGTTTTATTCCAAGAAGAGGAAATACTATTAATTTTTATTTTTGCAACATCAGCGACAGAAGGTTGATATTGCTCCACGATGGTTGCCCATAATAAACGCGTAACACGTAATTTAGCAATTTCCATAAAGTAATTAGACCCTATCGATAAGGTGAAATTAATTTTATCTGCTATATCATCTATGGAAATGCCGGATTCACTTGCATAATATAGATATTCATTGCCTATAGCTAATGCATAAGCCAGTTCTTGAATGATACTTCCGCCACAATTATGTAAGTGGTGTCCATTTACAGTGATATATTGAAACAAAGGGAGCTTTTCTCCAAGCAATTTATGTAAGATGAGTATTTCGGATAAGTCTTCCTTTTGGCTTTTATAAAATTTGTTGTGAAAGAGCATATACAGGATAGGATCGAAATCGAATGATCCTTGAATATTTTTTTTATTATAGTTTTTCTCTTCGATATAGTTTAAAAACAAATCGGCTAATATGGGATAGGATGTATGATTTTCAAAACGAATAGCAATGGTATTTAAATCAATACCATCCAGCAAAGTTTCAATATCGCTTTTTGATTGTAAGTTCTTAGCATTACAGAACAATGCACTGGCACCCTTTGCTACGCTATTTTTTGCTATAAAATTTGCTTTTTTCGGATTAGATTCTGTAATATGCTCAACAATTCTCCAATTGTTTGCTGAATTTTCAGTGCTTCTTATAAATGGAAATTCTCCCGGAATTTGATTTAGATAGTGTAAGTCATTTAAGTCTTCGGCTCGATAATAAGGTTTAACAAGGAAATTTTCATCCGTTTTCCAGATTAGTTTTTTTGCATAATCGGCTCCTTTTAAATCTTTTTCTATCACATCTTCCCATTCACGAGTTGATATTTCAGGAAATTCCGAGAATAATTTTTCTTGTTTTTTACGCATGGCTATTATTTATATTTTTAATATTCTGCTCATTACAATTATGTCTATTGTCAGACATTCACAATGCAAAGGTACATTATTTTCCAATAGTATATTTAAAATCTTATGCGTGAAAAATAAAAAAAGGTGTCCTTTTTTAAGAACACCTTTTCAGTAGAGGAATAATTTTTATCTTACGACTGTAATACTTCCGTTAAGAATCATATCGCCTTTTTCAGATTCGGGTTTTGCATACACAACCCAGTAGTATACGCCATCAGGAACGTTATTTCCTTGTTTATTCGTGCCATCCCACCAGAAGTTTTCATCATCATAATTCGGGCAATTTGGAGACTCACAGGTTCTTTTCCATACCAATGCACCCCATTTATTATAAATTTCCATTTCAAATTTTAAGAAATAACCTGATTTTTGTCTTTCCCAAGGTTCAAATTTGTCATTAATACCGTCTCCATTTGGAGAGAAGATATTGGGGAACTTCAATGATTCAAGTACTAATATTTGGTGTGTTGTGGTATCGCTGCAGCCATATTCATCGGATACGCCCATTGTTACCGTAATAAAACCGGATTTGGTAGTGTAAGCATGTGTTACATTTGCACCCGAGGAATCCACGTCATCATCTCCGAATATCCATATCCATTTGGTTAGTAATCCATCACCTTGAGTTGACATATCACTGAAATAAGCATCTGCTCCTGCATTGATACCTTCAACGGCATCGGTAAGGACTACACCATCTGCATCTTCAATTTTAAATTCTGCAGTAGGAGGTGTCCAAGCTGATACGGTAAGTGTATCGTAATAGGTCTTATAGCAATTTTTAGGGCTGAAAGTAACATGAATTTCAAAAGGATATTTATTGGTTCCGGGATCATCAAAATAACGGGAAGTCGGATTGCCGGTCAATGTGTCCGGTATGGTGTAAAATGCCCATGAGAAATTTGTTTCTTCACCATTGACAGAATCTGCATTCAAAATAACATCTAAGCCAACGCAAGCGCCAACGCTATCAGGTGACGATTGAATATTAGGAAATTCCATTACCTTTATTGTTGCAGTATCTTTTTTTATGCAGGATTTTATTTGTGCTTGTAAAGTTACTAAGTAGAATCCTGCAGAATCGTATTGTGTATGTCCGTCAATATTGGTTGTGTCTTTTATGTCATATATTGTGTCGTATAAGGTGTTGTTATAATCCCACCATACTGTATCCAATGAAAGTACTTTTGGTAATATATTATTATGGGTGGTGTCGGTAAAATTAGTAAATGTACTGGGAACACCTTTGCAATAGAGAGGTTCTATGCCGAAATCCGGTTTTAATTGAATAACCCAAATAGTATCATCTAAGGGGAATCCTTTTTCACATTTCTCCATCTGTTGAGTAACAGGATTATATACCCATTTAATCAAATACATCCATGGTCTGTAATAACCGGGTTGTGTATAGGTGTGTTTCATAGGCGCACCTACAAAAGTAGTAGTGTCGTTAGAACCATCGCCATAATACAGCCATAAGGTATCTGTATTTGCCATGTCTACTTTAAAATCAAAAGTAACTCTTAATGGAACGCATCCTGAAGTTGTATCGATAGTAAAAGTACCGTAAGGACCACCAACTTTTACATATTCAGGTTTAAGCATTGTATCGGTGCAATTGTATTCATCGGTAACAATTAAAGTAACATCAAAATCCCCTGCATATGCATAATTATGAACAGGATTTTTAACCGAAGAAGTATTATTTCCAAGGCTTAACGTATCTCCGAATACCCATTCATATTTAGTTTTTGTTGAATCCATTCCTGATGATTGATCATAGAATTGAACTTGCAATTCAGGGCAAGCTTGCACATGCGTACCGGAGGTAAATTCAGCCACAGGACGAATGACCCAAATAGAATCTAAAAATGAATTGGTACATCCATCCTTATCAGTGATAGTAAGTCGGATGTAAACATATCTTGAATTTGCTACGTTGAAAGCAAATTGTCCGTTTCTGGAATTACTTGTACCTTGTCCGTCAAAATCCCATAGATAGGTTAAGCCGGTAGTATTATTAGTAACAGAAACCATGGTATTTCGAACAAGGTCATAATAAGAAGAAGTGTTAGAGAAATTAACAACTTCTTTATTACATACTTTCCTATCATTAACAGGAAGTTGAGGAGTGGAAAATGTTGTTTTCACACCCATGATAGTAATAGCTTTCTCGAATTTTTCGGTACTATCGCATCCTTTTTCATTGGTAACTGTAAGGGTAACATCATACTGTCCGGCATTTTTAAATACATATTTTGCATTTTTTGCCGTATCTGTTGACCCGCCTGTGTTCCATAAATAATTAGTAATAGAATAATAAGTAAATGGAGCGCCGGTATACGATTCATCGGTAAATTGAAGTGTATCGCCAATACATACCGGTGAGTTTGTTGAAAATTTAGGAACACTACGAGGATTTACATATAACTGTATAGTATCTGTTCTACCTTCGTATGGAGGACGAGGTCCCATTGTGGCTTGCCATTCGATAAAAGGAGGTGCCATAGGTCCGTTCATACCGCATCCGATAGCACTGGTATCTACTAAGTAAATAGTATAAATACCCCAGTCATTAAATTCATATATGAAAGCATCTGAACCGGTATAATTAGTAGTGTCAAAAATGAACTTACTTTTATTGGGATGTCCAAATCCGGCTTGCATTCTGTCCGTTAAATCTTCAGTGGTGTAATGCACAACTCCTCCATCATAGGCTCTGTCCATACTCATAGACCACCAATATATACCATCGGTAGCATAGGTGGAATCATAAAAATAAATTTGTTGATCTTCACAAACTTCAGTAACAATATTTCCATATTGATCGGTAGCTCTTAATTTCATATCTGCGATAGAAATAATAATTTCTTGTTGGGCTGAGTCTTCACAGTAACCGCAAAGGTTATTTCCGTTTCTATTATCGTTCATAACCCATAAAGTTACGAATATATGTCCCCCTCTTTCAACTACCATTTTCATTCCACCTAAGGTGTCATATTTGATTGGATCATGAGGAGGCCCGTATGCGATATGACCTTGTGGATGATCGGCATCTGGATAGATTTCCATTTGAGGATGAAAAACATTGGACATATCATAATAAAAATTACCCAAACGCCACACGCAACTATCCCATGCTTTTGTTTTATCACCATCACCACCATCAAAGCCAAAGGTAGGCCATTTGCAATAATTCGGCGGATTCCCTTGCATATCAGGAGCCGGATACGCTATGCCTGCCATAGGAGGGCAGGAATACATCACGCTGTCATGTGCAATTTGAGGTCCCGGACAATCGTTATGGTAAGGAATTAATGAATATCCATGTAGCCAACCTGTATCAGTAGGAGATAAATTAGCAGGATTTCCTTGAGTATGGAAATTTCCCATGGGGTCATACCATTCCCAATGATTGGCACGTGAACGTGCTACTAAGCTGCTGTCAACAGGATTAAGGGAATCATACGCAGTAACAGTAATGCTTAATGCAGATTTACATAACATATTATTTGCAAAAAACCAATCACATAATGGAGGGTAGCCTACAGGAATTCTAGCAAATGCTTCTACCGTATCATGACATCCTTGTTGATTGGTAAGTATTAAATTTACTATGTATACACCAGTGTCATAATCGTACGTATATGTACCTAAAGGACTTGTTCCTGTATGTGTTGTGTCAGGAGCTGCTCCCGAACCCCATATTTCTGTTTCGCCCCAGTCCCAGATAAAATCTATTACTTGTGATGATGATATTATAGAGTCAGCATACATAGCTACAAAGTGAGGTAAACATCCTCCCGGTTTTTCTCCCATCATAACGTTAGGAACCACTTGGTAAGCAATGGCAGAAATGGGATAGATATCTACTTGTTGGGTATAGACTTCTAACACGCAACCATATCCTGTTGTAACCCATACACGAGTTTCCCAAGAGCCATACGATCCATATACATGCGTAACACTATCACCGGTTAAGTTAGTACTTCCATCTCCGAAATCCCAAGAAGCATCGGATAATCCTAAATCATCGGCAGAGTCAGTTGTGGTTAGATTTTTAAAATATATGATAGCATTGGGGTCGCAGTGATCGGTGTCATGGATAAGAATAACAGGTTCTACATCGTCAAAAACCCAAATAGCTTGTGATTTATACATAGTATCGGAGCATCCTAAACGTGATAATGCGATTGTTTGCACATCGTATTTTCCGGGATTGCTAAAAGTGAATGCCTTAGGGCTTCCCATTTGTTCATGAACTAAACTTCCTCCGGAATTATATATTCTCCATGTATATTGGCTGGCATTGTAGCCGGTACCGGTAAGAATGACACTTTTCCCTAATCCGCAAATTACTGTATCAGAAGCAGAAAAAGTAGCTTCAAATACAACAACAGCTACAAAATTTGATTTGGTTATGGTATCTTTACAGCCGTAATTATTAGTTACTATTAAACTAACATCATAATATCCTACAGGATAAGTTTTAGCAGGAGGATTTTCTTGGCTGCTGTTGGTGCCATCGCCAAAATCCCAGTAAAAACTTGTGGCGCCGGTATCGGAGGCGTTAGAAAAAGTTATTTGTCGTGTTTGTCCTGAATTTTCAA